>DNNT01000254.1 GCA_003497545.1 Arenimonas sp.
CGCCGGCGCGGCAACCACGAATGGATCGCCGGCGGCCAGTGGCTGGACCGCGACGCCGGCGCCCAGGGCCGCTTCAACGAATGGGAGGCCAGCCTGCAGCGCGAACTGCGCTTGCCCGGCAAGGCCACCGTGGACCGGCGCATCGCCGATGCCGAGGAATCGGTCGGCGACGACCTGCTGGCCGACGCGCGCCACATGGCCGCGATCGGCCTGCTCGAGGCCTGGCTGGAATGGCTGGCCGCCGAAGAACTGCGCCGCGTGGCGGCGGCGGNNCGACGCCGCCCTCGCCGCCGCCGCTGCCGCGCGCCGCGAGGAACGGCTGGCGGAGATCCGCGCGCAGGAGGCGCGCATCACGCTGCAGGCGCGCTATCCCCACCTGCCGCTGCCCGCGCAACCGGCGCCCGTGGCCGCCCCGGCCATGCCCGAGCCGGGTTGGCGCCACTGGGGCGACCGCATCGTCGCGGTCAGCCACGAAGTGACCTTGGCCCAGGGCCGGGCCGAGCTTGAGGCCAACCGCGCCGAACGCGCCCGCCTCGACCGCCGCGCCAACCCCACCGTCGGCCTGCGCGCCCTGTCCGAGCGCGGCGGCGACGAAACCGCGCTCGGCGTGTTCTTCAGCGTGCCGCTGGGCACCGGCGCGCGGCGCGCGGTGGCGGCGGAGGTCGCGGGCCAGGCCATGGCCGCCGAGGCCGATGCCGACGCCGTGCGCATCGAAGTTCAGCGACACGCGCGGGCGCTGGCGGCCCGCGCCGAAACCCAGGTCGCGGCCTGGACGCTGGCCAAGGAGGGTCTGGACGCGCAGCGCCAGGAAACCGCGCGACTCGAGCAGGGACGTGGGCTCGGCGGCGTTGCCCTGGCGCCGCTGCTGGCGGCCCGCCGGCGCGAACGCGAGGCGGCCATGGCCGAAGTGGAGTCGCGGGCGGCGGCCTATGGCGCCACCGCCCGGCTGCTGCTGGACGCGCACGCCTTCTGGATCAACGACGACGGGCACTCCGGGGAAGGTCACGACGCGCCGGCCGCGCCCTGAACCANNCAGCCGCCGGCCAGCATCGCCTCGACCTCGGCGCGGGGCGGCAGCGCCCACTGGATGGGTGCCTTGCCGCCGCCCTGCAGCCAGCGGTTGGCCTTGCCGAAGTGGCCGCAGCCCAGGAAACCCCGGTGCGCCGACAGCGGCGAGGGGTGCGGGGCGCGCAGCACGCAGTGCCGGCGGGCGTCCACCAGCTTGCCCTTGGCCTGGGCGTAGCTGCCCCAGAGCAGGAAGACCAGGCCTTCCTTCTCGCGGTCCAGGGCCTGGACGATGGTGTCGGTGAAGCCTTCCCAGCCCTTGCCCTGGTGCGAGCCGGCCTTGCCTTCCTCGACGGTGAGCACGGCGTTGAGCAACAGCACGCCCTGCCGCGCCCAGGGCAGCAGGCAGCCGTGGTCGGGCGGCGGGATGCCCAGGTCGCCCTGGATCTCCTTGAAGATGTTGAGCAGCGAAGGCGGCACCGGCACGCCCGGCAGCACCGAAAAACACAGGCCGTGGGCCTGGCCGGCGCCGTGGTAGGGATCCTGGCCCAGCACCACCACCTTCACCTGGTCGAAGGGCGTGGCATCGAGCGCCGAGAAGATGCGCGGGCCGGGCGGGAAGATGCGCTTGCCGGCCGCTTTTTCCTTACGCAGGAACGCCGAGAGTTCCTGCATGTCCGGGCGCTGCAGGTAGTCGCCGACCCGGGCCTTCCAGGACGGCTCGAGCCGGATCCGGTCGTCTTCCGCCACCGCCTACTTGCCGAGCTTGGCGCGCAGCAGGCGGCCAACGCGCAGCTGGAACAGCAGCTTGGTGACCAGCAGGCGCTCTTCGATGGGCTTCTGCACCAGGTCGTTGGCGCCGGCGCGCAGCAGGTCGCTCTGGTTGGCCGGGTTGGCGTCGCCGGTCATCACCAGCACCGGCAGCAGGCCCTTGGCGTAGCCGAACTCGTCGCGGATGGACTTGAGCAGGTCCTTGCCGGTCAGCTCGCCCTTCAGGTAGACGTCGGTGAGCACCACGTCGGGGCCGGGCACCTTGCCCTGGGCGCGCGCGGTTTCCAGGTGCGCGATGGCATCTTCGACGCCGGTGGCGTGGGTGACGGTGAGGCCGTGTTTTTCCAGCATGCGGCGGGTGGCCATGGCCACGACGCGGCTGTCCTCGACGTAGAGCACTTCGCCACCGGCTTCGGATTCCGGCGCGACATAGCCCTTGATGAAGGCGGCCAGGGCGTTGAAGCCCAGCGCCTTGTCGAAATAGTCGGTGACGTCGTCGCTGATCGAACGGCTCTCGAGCCGCTCCTGCACGTCGCCCGAGACCACGATGATGGGGATGTAGGCCTGCGGCGTGTGTTCGCGCAGGTAGCGCGCCAGCTCCAGGCCGTCCATGTCGGGCAGGCGCAGGGCGGTGGTCACCAGGTTCACGGCGCCGGCCTGCAGGGCGGCCTTGGCCTCCTCGCCGGTTTCGCAGCCGACGAACTCCATGTCGGGCAGCTGCTGGCGCAGCACGCCCTCGATCATCTTGCGGACGACCTTGGAGCCGTCCACGACCATGATGCGCGGATTGGGGGTGTCGAAGCTTCGGAAGGCTGGGCTGTTCATGTCACACGTCCGTAGGACGGGTCCGGCGTAGATGATGCCCGGTTGCGAGCCATGCGCCCAGCCACCCCATGGCGGCGGCGCCGGCCAGCAGGGCCAGGGTGCCGCGCCAGCCGGGGCCGGAAAGCGCGAATTGACTGCCGTAGCTGGCC
Source organism: Arenimonas sp. (assembly GCA_003497545.1). Classification (GTDB taxonomy): domain Bacteria; phylum Pseudomonadota; class Gammaproteobacteria; order Xanthomonadales; family Xanthomonadaceae; genus Arenimonas. The sequence goes on from DNNT01000254.1 coordinate 2,751, forward strand.
ACCAGGGCGCTCAGCCGGCCCTGCAACAGTAGGCCGGCGACCAGCAGCAGGGCCAGGGCCAGCAGGCCCGCGGCCAGGCCATACCAGGCGCCGAGGTACAGGAAGGGCCGGCGCACGAAGCCGTCGGTGGCGCCCAGGTGCTGCAGCACGGCGATCTCCTCGCTGCGCGCGCCGATGTCCAGGCGCACCGTGTTGCCCACCACCAGCAGCACGCCCAGGCCCAGCAGCACGGCCACCACCTGCACCACGCGTTCGCCGAAGGCCAGCCAGGCCGACAGGCGCTGGCGCCAGGCGGCGTCGTGCTGCACCACGTCGGCTTCGGGCAAGGCGCGCAGGGCTTCGGCCAGGGCGTTGCCGTCGTCGTCGCCGGCGGGCTGCACCACCAGCACGTAGGGCAGCGGGTTGTCCTCGAGCACGTCGAGCGCGCCGGCGAGGTCGCTCATGGCACGGAATTCTTCCAGGCCCTCCTCGGGCGTGCGCACGGTGACGCCGGCCACGTCGGGACGGGCGCGCAGTTCGCCGGCGAGGGCTTCGGGGCGGCCCTCGGCCACGTCGGCCTTGAGGAACACGCCGATCTCGCGCGATTGGCTGACGGTGCCGGAAAAACGCTCCAGGTTGCCCAGCGCCAGCGCGAGGCCCAGCGGCAGCGCGATGGCCACCGCCATCACGCCGATGGTGAGGCCGGTGGCCACCGGGCGCTGCAGCAGCCGGCCCAGGCTGGAGACCAGCGAATACAGGTGCTGTTCGCGCCAGGCGCGCAGGAGGCTGCCGAGGCTGCCGGCCTTGACGCGTTCGGCCGCGGCCGGCTTGGCGCGCGTTTCCACCTTGCTCATGCCGCCAGGTCCTCGGGCGAGATGTCGTCCACCAGCTTGCCGTGGTCGAGCACCAGCACGCGGCGGCGCATGCGCTTGACCAGGGCCAGGTCGTGGCTGGCGATCACCACCGTGGTGCCCAGCGCGGGCAGCGAGGCGAAGAGCTGCATGATTTCGGCGGCCAGCTGCGGGTCGAGGTTGCCGGTGGGTTCGTCGGCCACCAGCAGCTGCGGCTGGGCGACGATGGCGCGGGCGATGCCGACGCGCTGCTGTTCGCCGGTGGAAAGCTGCATCGGCAGCGAGCGCTCGCGTTCGCCCAGGCCGACCTTGTCGAGCACGGCGCGCACGCGCTTGCCGACTTCGGCGCGCGGCGTGCCGGCGATCAGCAGCGGCAGCGCGACGTTGTCGAACACGCTGCGGTCGGTGAGCAGGCGGTGGTCCTGGAACACCACGCCGACCTGGCGGCGGTGCAGCGGCACCTTGCGGCCGCGCACCTTGGCCAGGTTTCGTTCGTTCACCAGCACCGTGCCGCGGCTGGGCCGCTCGGACAGGTGCACCAGGCGCAGCAGGGTGGACTTGCCGCAGCCCGACGGGCCGANNGCAGGGTGGACTTGCCGGCGCCGGAGTGGCCGGTGACGAAGAGCATCTCGCCCTCCTCCACCGCGAAGCTGACGTCGCTCAGCGCCGGCGGGTTGCCCGGGTAGGTCTTGGAAACGTTGTCGAAGCGGAGCAGGGCCATGCCGGCGACGGTGGTGGAAGTCCCGCGCAATCTAGCAGACGCGCCGGTCGTGCCGGCGCGGCGTGTCAGTGCTTGCCGGGCGGCGTGCGCTTGACCAGGGATTTCAGGCCGGCCTTGATGCGGCCCAGCAGCGAAGGCTTTTCGCTGGCGGCAGGCGCCGGCTCGGGCTTCTTGCGGCCAGCCTCGGCGCGCGGCGCGGCGGACTCGGCGCCGGCCTCGCCCACCGGGCGGCCACGACGACGGCGGCGGCGCTTGCGGGCCGGCGCATTCGGAT
>DNNT01000275.1 GCA_003497545.1 Arenimonas sp.
CGGCCGTCCTGCGGCTTGCGGTGCTCGGCCAGGTTCATCGAGCCCAGCACCTTGATGCGGCTGGTCACGGCCGGGTGCAGGCTGCGCATGATGCGGCGCACCGGCACCATCTCGTCGTCGATGCGGTAGAGCACGTCAGTGCCGTGTTCGCCCGGGCGCAGGTGGATGTCGGAAGCTCGGCGCGCCACGGCTTCGGCGATGAGCCCGTGCACGATGCGCACCACCGGCTTTTCGCGCGACAGGCGCTGGGCCTCCTGCTCGCTGGTCTCGACCACGGCGCCGGCGGGGTCCACGCCGAGCTGGCGGGCCACGTCGCGGTCCTCGACCTGGTCGTAGTGCCGGGCGATGGCGTTGCGGATGTCGCGCGCCGTGGCCTGCAGGGCCTGCACGCGCTGGCGCGACAGGAAGTCCAGGGTGCTCAGGGTTTCGTCGTTGCCGGGGTCTTCCATGGCCACGGCCACGTTGCCGCCGCGCACCAGCAGGGGCACCACGCGTAGGCGGCNNGGGGCCAGGTTCTCCAGCCGCACCAGGGGCACGCCCAGGGTCTTGGCCTGGCGGTAGTGGGCTTCGGTGCAGTCGTCGCCCAGGGCCAGCCAGTCCTCCAGCTTCAGCGAGCCGTTGTCGCGGTTCCAGGGGTCGCCGGCGGGGGCCACGTCCAGCCAGTTGGCCAGGGCGGCGGGGTCGGCGATCAGGTTCGGGGACAGGGGCTTGGCGTTGGCGGACATGGCAGGCCTCTTGGCAGACTCCCCCCAGTATGGCCCAGCCGGGGCGCGCTGCCTTGTCGCAGGTCAGTTTCCGGGCAGGGGTTGGCAGGTTCGGGCGGCCCCGCTGCGCTAGAATCGGGCAGACCCGCCGTACGGAAACGCCCATGCGCTGCCTCAGCTTCCTGCTTGCCCTGCTGCTGACCCTGCCGGCCACCGCCCAGGACCGCCACGCCGACGAACACTCCTACGCCCAGCCCGACCAGGTGCGCATCCGCGACCTGGGCCTGGACCTGGCCGTGGACTTCGACAAGCGCCAGCTCGCCGGCACCGCCACCCTGCAGCTCGAGTGGGCCAACGAGGCCGCGCGCGAGCTGGTGCTCGACACCCGCGACCTGGCGATTTCGAAGGTCGAGGCCCGCACCGGCAAGCGCAAGTGGCGCGAAGTGGAGTTCGCCCTGGCCGAACGCGACGAGCGCTTCGGCAGCAAGCTCACCATCACCCTGCCGCGCCAGTACGAGCAGGTGCGCATCGCCTACGCGACCTCGCCGCAGGCCTCCGGTCTGCAGTGGCTGGCGCCGTCGATGACTTCGGGCGGCAAGACGCCCTTCATGTTCAGCCAGTCGCAGGCCATCCACGCCCGCAGCTGGGTGCCGCTGCAGGACACGCCCTCGGTGCGCTTCACCTACACCGCGTGCATCCGCACCCCGGCCGAGGTGATGGCGCTGATGAGCGCCGACAACGACCCGGCGGCGCCGCGCGACGGCGACTACACCTTCACGATGCCCCAGGCCATCCCGAGCTACCTGATGGCCATCGCCGCCGGCGACCTGGTGTTCAAGCCCATTTCCGGCCGCGCCGGCGTCTGGGCCGAGCCGCAGGTGGTGGACAAGGCGGTGAAGGAGTTCGAGGACACCGAGAAGATGATCGCGGTGACCGAATCGCTGTACGGCCCCTACCGCTGGGGCCGCTACGACCTGCTGATCCTGCCGCCCTCGTTCCCGTTCGGCGGCATGGAGAACCCGCGCCTGAGCTTCATCACGCCCACCGTGATCGCCGGCGACCAGTCGCTGGTGTCGCTGATCGCGCACGAGCTGGCGCATTCGTGGTCGGGCAACCTGGTCACCAACGCCAGCTGGAAGGACATGTGGCTCAACGAGGGCTTCACCAGCTACGTCGAGAACCGCATCGTCGAGGCGCTTTACGGCAAGGAGCGCGCCGACATGGAATTCGTCAACAGCCGCAACGGGTTGAAGGCGGAAATGGCGCAGATCCCGCCCGAGCAGCAGGTGCTGATGCTGCCGGCGCGCGTGGGCTCCGACCCGGAAGACGCGCTGGGCGCAATCGCCTACGACAAGGGCGCCTGGTTCCTGCAGTTCCTGGAGCTGCGTTTCGGCCGCGAGGCCTTCGACCCGTTCCTGCGCGCCTGGTTCGACGGCCACGCCTTCCAGAGCGCCACCAGCGAACAGTTCCTGGCCTTCCTGAAGTCCGAGCTGATGGCCAAGAACCCGTCGGCCGTGACCGAGGCCGAGGTGATGGCCTGGATGACGGCGCCGGGCATCCCCGATTTCGCGCCGGCCACCGAATCGCCGCGTTTCGCCGCCGTGGACGCCGCCCGCGCCGACTGGCTGGAAGACCGCAAGGCCGCGCGCGATCTCAAGACCGCCGCCTGGACCACCCAGGAATGGGTGTATTTCCTCGAGGGCATGCCGGAAACGATGGCGCCCGAGCGACTGGTGGAACTCGACCAGGCCTTCCGCTTCACCGGCACCGGCAACGGCGAGATCGCCCAGCGCTGGTACCCGCTGAGCGAGCGCAGCCAGTACTTCGAAGCGCGGCCGGCGATGAGCCTGTTCCTGCGCAAGATCGGCCGCCGCAAGCTGATCATGCCCACCTACGAGGCACTGGCCGCCACCGCCGACGGCCTGGCCTTCGCCAGCCAGATCTACCTGATGGCCAAGCCGGGTTACCACCCGATCACCAGCGCCTCGGTCGAAGCGCTGCTGGCCAAGGCCAAGGCGGCCCCGGCGCAGTGACGCCATGACGCCCCCGCGCGCGGCCAGTCCGCGCCGGCTGCTGCTGGTGGGCGCCCTGGGCGCGGCGCTGGGGGCGGTCGGTTATGCCGCCACTGCGCCCGAGCGCGTGCTGGCGGCGGAATTCGCGCGCCAGCGCTGGCTGGCGGGCGCGGAGCGGCTGGAGCTGGAGATTGCCGGGCATACCTGGTCGGCGCTGGTCGCCGGGCGCCGGGACCGGCCGCTGGTGGTGCTGGTGCACGGCTTCACCGGCAGCAAGGAAAACTGGCTGCCGCTGATGCGCGAGCTGGCGCGCGAACACCGCGTGCTGGCCGTGGACTTGCCCGGCTGGGGCGAAAGCGATCGCCACCACGACGAAGACTACGGGCCGGTGGCGCAGGCCGCGCGCCTGGCCGAACTGCTGGCGTCGCTGCCGCAGGCGCCCGAACTGGTGGTGGGGCATTCGATGGGCGGGCAGATCGTCGGCCTGATGGCCGCGCGCCACCCGCAGCACGCGCCGCGCATCGTGCTGATGTCCTCGGCCGGCGTGCGCTTCGAGGAGAACGCCTTCGCCAATGCGGTGCTGGCGGGGCAGAACCCGTTCCAGGTCACCAACCGGCGCGAGTTGAAGCGTTACCTGGGCATCGTGTTCGCCGAGCCACCCTTCGTGCCGTGGCCCGCGAGCGAGGCGCTGGTGCGCCGCCGCCGCGCCGACGCGCCGTTCGAACAGCGCGTGCTCGACGGCATCGGCCGTGGGCCGGACGCGTTCGCGCTGGAGGCCGAACTCGGCAACATCGTGGCACCCACGCTGCTGCTGTGGTGTCGCGACGACAAGGTGATCGACATCAGCGCCGCCGACGTGTTCGCCGCCGGCCTGCGCGACAGCCGCTCGGTCATCCTCAGCGGCTGCGGCCACATGCCCATGATGGCGCAGCCCCGCCAGGTCGCCCAGGCGCTCGCCGACTTCCTGTAACGAAAATGGGGTCAGAGAACATATTTGTTTAAAACAAATATGTTCTCTGACCCCATTTTTTGGCTGTCGCAAAGAAGAAGGCCGCCTGGGTGGGCGGCCTTCTTTTTTGCAGGCTGACGCCGGTTTACGGGGCGGCAGCTTCGGCGCGGGAAGCGTCGCGGGCGGCCTTGAAGGCGTTGCCTTCGACGTAGTTCGGCCAGGCCTCGTTGCCGGCCAGTTCGCGGCCGACGCCGTACAGCGCCTGCAGGTCCTGCACCACGCCGCGCAGGTCCCAGTTCGGGTCGAACTCGTCCGCCGGCTTGTGGTAGGCCACGTTGGTGTAGTGCGACTGCACCTCGCGGCCGTAGTCCACGCCCTTCTCGACGTGGTCGATGCCGCCCTTGGCGTACAGCGCCGGCACGCCGAACTTGGCGAAGCTGAAGTGGTCGGAGCGGAAGAAGAAGCCCTTCTCCACGCCGTCCTCTTCCACCAGCACGCGGCCCTGGGCCTCGGCGATGGGCTTGAGCACGTTGTCGAGCTCGCTGTTGCCCAGGCCAATGACCACGAAGTCCTTGGTCGGGCCCACCACGCTCATCGCGTCCAGGTTCACCACGGCCACGGTGTCCTTGAGCGGGATGACCGGGTTGGCGGCGTAGTACTTCGAGCCCAGCAGGCCCGATTCCTCCAGCGTCACCAGCAGGAAGACCAGGCTGCGTGCCGGCTTCGGGTCCTGCACGGTGAAGGCCTCGGCGATCTCGAGCACGCCGGCCACGCCGGTCGCGTTGTCGATGGCGCCGTTGTACACGTGGTCTTCGCCCTCGGTGGCGGCCGCGGCCTTGTCGCCGCCGTGGGTGGCGCTGTGGTCACCCAGGTGGTCCCAGTGCGCGGTGTAGACGATGGCTTCGTCCGGGCGCTCGGTGCCGGGCAGCCTGGCCAGGATGTTGCGCGAGCTGGTTTCGCGGATGCTCGAGTTGAGCTTCGCGGTGAAGCTGGCGCCGCCGAGCGGCACGGCCTTGAAGCCGGGCTTGTTGGCCGCGGCGCGCAGGGCCTCGAGGTCGAGGCCGGCGTCGGCGAACAGCTTGGCGGCCACCTCGCCGGTAAGCCAGCCCTGCAGCGGCAGGCGCGGCTCCGGGTCGGCGCTGGCGGGCAGGTCGAACTGCGCGCCCGACCAGCTGTTCTTCACCACGTCCCAGCCGTAACCGGCGCCGGCGTCGTCGTGGATGATCAGCGCGGCCGCGGCGCCCTGGCGCGCGGCTTCTTCGTACTTGTAGGTCCAGCGGCCGTAATAGGTCATGGCCTTGCCGCCGAAGGTGTTCAGCGCCGGTTCTTCGAAGTCGGCGTCATTGACCAGGACGACCAGGATCTTGCCGCGCAAGTCCTGGCCCTTGAAGTCGTTCCACTGGCGCTCAGGCGCATTGATGCCGTAGCCGACGAAGACCAGGGGCGCGTCCTTCAGGCTGACATGCTCGGCCGGACGGCGGGTGGAAATGGCCACCTCGCTGCCCTGGGTCATCGGCAGGCTCCAGTCCCCCAGCTTCAGCGAGGCATGGACGTTGGACTGGACGAAACGGTTCAGGATGACGTCCTGGGTCCACTGGCCGTTGGGACCGCCCGGCTCGAAACCGGCGGCCGCATATTGAGCGCTCAGGTACTGGACGACCTTCTCTTCAGCCGGGGTGGCGATGCCGCGTCCCTCATAGGCGTCGCTCGACAGGACGCGGATATCCTCCGAAATCCGCGCGGCGTCGAAGGACGGCGCGGCCTGATCCGCTCCGACGGTGGCGCAGGCGGACAGGGTGACGCCGGCCATCAGCACGGCGGCGAAAGAAGAGACGATACGCATGAACACGAGGCCCCACAGCCGGAAATGAAGTCGCCGACCCTAGGGGGCGAAATCCATCATGTCGATTCCGTGTCACGCGCCATTTGTCGCAAACAAAAGCCCGCCGAAGCGGACTTCGGCGGGCTGATGATCAGGTCATTTGAACCTGCGCCTAGTGGGCGACGCCCTTCCAGACGCGGCGATAGCTGGCGTAGGTGAGGCCGGCGAAGATCAGCAGGAAAATGATCACACCGAAGCCGGCCTGTTTGCGCTCGACCATCTTCGGTTCGGACGTCCAGGCGATGAAGGCGGCCACATCCTTGGCGTACTGGTCCACCGTCTGGGGCGACCCGTCGTCATAGGTCACCTGGCCGTTCCGAAGCGGCGGCGGCATGGCGATGAAGCCCCCCTCCGGCACATGGTGCTTGTCCCCCGTCCAGAAGGGCGTCAGGTCGCCGGCCATATAGGGGTTGTAATGCTGCCCCTCTCGGATGGTCAGGCCCGCCGGCGCCGCGCGATAGCCCGACAGCAGAGAGTAGATATAGTTGGCGCCGTCGTGGCGGGCCTTGGCCATCACCGACAGATCAGGCGGCGCCGCTCCGCCGTTGCCTGCGGCGGCGGCCGTCGCGTTCGGGTAAGGGCTGCGGAACTTGTCGGCCGGAGTGGCGTCGCGCTGGATCGGTTCACCGGTCTCGCTGTCGATGTCCGGGACCTGGACCTCCTTGGCCAGGGCCTTGACCACCGGATTGTCGTTCGGGTTCGGATATTTCGGATTCCAGAACGGCCCGTGGCGATCACCTAGATTGCGATAGTGCATCAGGTTCATGCTGTGGCAGGCGGCGCAAACCTCCTGATAGACCTTGTAGCCGCGCTGAAGCTGGCCCTGGTCATAGACGCCGAACGGTCCTTCGAAGCTGAACCCGCCCGAGCGCGGATGGGCGGCCCCGCCAGCAGCCAGGGCCGGGGCCGCGGCCAGCAGGCCGAAAGCTACAGCCGCCGAGGCGATGAGCCTGGACATCGAGGCGTTGGTTTTCACGGTCATCATGGCCCTCACCCCTTCTTCTCGGGCGAGGCCGGGGCGAAAGCCGGCATCGCGTCCGCACCGGTCAGGACCGGCTCGGAAATGGTCGCCGGGATCGGCAGCGGCGTCTCCTTCAAGCCCACGAACGGCAGGATCACCAGGAAGAAGAGGAAGTAGTAGGCCGTGAACAGCCGCGTCAGCCACAGGTAGGAGTTCAGGTTGCCGTCCAGCAGAACCACGCCGCCCAACCCCGGAATGACCGGCGCGTCCGGAAGCTGACCACCGCACCAGCCCAAGCCCACGCCGACCACCAGGAAGATGAAGAAGAAGGTCCGCATGGTCGGGCGATACCGCATCGACCGGACCTTGGACGTATCAAGCCAGGGCAGGACGAACAGCACGCCGATCGCCGCGAACATCGCCACCACGCCGCCGAACTTGTCGGGGATGGCGCGCAGGATCGCGTAGAAGGGCAGCATGTACCACTCGGGCACGATGTGCGCCGGCGTCTGCAGCGGATTGGCCGGGATATAGTTGTCGGCGTGGCCCAGGGCGTTCGGCTGATAGAAGACGAAGATCGCGAACAGCAGCAGGAACAGGATGATCGCGAACCCGTCCTTCAGCGTGAAATAGGGGTGGAAGGGCAGCATGTCCTTCTTCGAGCGATCCGCAGGGATCAGGACGCCGACCGGATTGTTCTGACCCGCCGCGTGCAGGGCCCACAGGTGCAGGACCACGCAGCCGGCGATCACGAACGGCAGCAGATAGTGCAGCGAGAAGAAGCGGTTCAGCGTCGCATTGTCGATCGCCGGTCCGCCGCGCAGCCAGATCAGGATCGGCTCGCCCAACACGGGGATGGCGCCGATCAGATTGGTGATGACCTCCGCGCCCCAGAAGGACATCTGACCCCAGGGCAGGACATAGCCCAGGAAGGCGGTGGCGATCATCAGGAAGAAGATCACGCAGCCG
>DNNT01000077.1 GCA_003497545.1 Arenimonas sp.
CGCATTCCGCGCTCATCCAGTACCTGGCCAACCACGGTTACGTGGTGCTGGGCATCAACAACCGCGGCAGCTCGGGCTACGGCAAGACCTTCTTCGCCGCCGACGACGGCAAGCACGGCCGCGAGCCGCTGTGGGACACGGTGGAGGCCAAGAAGTACCTGCAGACGCTCGATTACGTCGACGACGACAAGATCGGCATCGTCGGCGGCAGCTACGGCGGCNNGTCGGCGCTGGCCTTCCAGCCGGGCGAGTTCAAGGTGGGCGTGAACATCTTCGGCGTGTCGAACTGGCTGCGCACGCTCGAATCGATCCCGCCCTACTGGGAGAGCTTCCGCGAGGCGCTCTACCAGGAAATAGGCAACCCCGAAACGCAGCGTGATTTCCTCATCGAAACCTCGCCGCTGTTCCACGCCGACAAGATCAACGTGCCGCTGATGGTGCTGCAGGGCGCCAACGACCCGCGCGTGATCAAGCCCGAGAGCGACGACATCGTGGCGGCGGTGCAGAAGAACGGCGTTCCGGTGGAGTACGTGGTGTTCGACGACGAGGGCCACGGCTTCTCGAAGAAGAAGAACCAGATAGAGGGGTATGGCCGCATGCTGGCCTTCCTCGACCAGCACCTGAAGAACGCCGCGCCGGCCGCGGAACCGAAGGCGGAGTAAGCCATGCGTCTTGCGATGTTCCTGCTGTTGCCGCTGCTGGCCGCGGGGCCGGCGGCGGCCGAGTCGCTGTACAAGTGCACCGACAAACAGGGCGCGGTGAGCATCCAGTCCGAGCCCTGTCCGGCGGGCAGCACGCAGGTCTGGAAGCGCGACGCCACGCCCGAGGCCGGCCCGAGCGTGGAAGAGCTGGCGGCCCGCGCCGCGCTCGCCGACGCCGAGGCCCGGCGCGCCGCGGAGACCGCGCGCCTGGCCGAGGAAGCGCGCTTGGCCGAGCAGGCCCGCCTTGAACAGCAGGCCCGCCAGCGCGCGGCCGAAGCCAGCGGCGAGCGCCCGCCGACCAGGAGCGAATGCACCCAGGCCCACGACTTTTCCGACGCGGTGCTGGCCAAGGACTTCCTGCAACTCGACGAAACCCAGAAGGCGAACCTGCGCCAGTGGGTGGTCGAGCAGTGCAAGGACGTGTACGAGTCCTGACGCGGCTTTTTCCACGTCCCGGCCGCGCGGTTTTCCGGGCGACGCGGGCGCGGCGCTGGCGTGAACTGATCCTCCCGCGTGGAGGACCCGATGAACCCGCTCCCCCTCATCCTCGTGCTGGCCGTATTGCCGCCGCCGGCGAACGTTCTGCGCAAATGCGTGGCCGCCGACGGCGCGGTCAGCTACCAGGCCTTGCCCTGCGCCGAGGGCAGCCAGCAGCGCTGGGCGCAGCCGGTGAAGCCCGACCCGGTGTCCGCGCCGCGCGCTCCGGCGCCGGCAGGGCGGGCTCCCGCGCCCCGCGCCCGCGCCGGCGTGGCGGATTCGCCGCGGCCCCGGCGAGATCCGCGCAAGGAACGCTGCGAAGCCGCGCGCCGCGATGCCGACGAGCAGCGCGACCGGCTCTGGAACCGGCTCACCTTCAACCAGCGCTCCGCGCTCGACGCCAAGGTGGCGCGGGCCTGTGCGCGCTGAGCACGCCCGGCCATGACCTGCGGGCCTCCCCGTTTGCCGGTGCCAGCCGCACAATGGCGGCATGACCCGGAATCCTTCGAACCTGCGCGGCATCGTCGCCATGCTGCTCGCCGTCGGCCTGTTCTCGCTGATGGACGGCGGCCTCAAGCACCTGGCCAGCCATTACCCGCCGATGCAGGTGGCGGCGATCCGCGGCTGGTCGGCGTTGCCGCTGGTGCTGCTGTGGGTCTGGGCCACGGGCGCGGTGGCCACCCTGTGGCGCGTGCGTTGGGGCCTGCACCTGCTGCGCGCGGGCCTGTCGATCGCCATGCTCTCGTGTTTCGCCTACGCGCTGGCGCGCATGCCCATGACCGGGGCATACACGCTGTTCTTCGTGGCGCCGCTGTTGATCACCGCGCTGTCGGTGCCGCTGCTGCGCGAAAAGGTCGGGCCGCGGCGCTGGACGGCCATCGCGGTGGGCCTGCTGGGTGTCCTGGTGGTCATGCGCCCCACCGGCGAGGGCGTGTTCACCTGGGCCGGGCTGGCGGTGCTGGTGGCGGCCACGGGCTACGCCCTGTCGGCCATCATGGTGCGGGTGCTGCACCGTACCGACAGCAGCCAGTCCATGGTGTTCTGGATGATCACCATGACCGCGCTGGGCGCCGGCGCGCTGGCATTGCCGGGCTGGGTGCCGCTGCGCGCCGACGACGCCTGGGTCATCGCCGGCGTGGGCCTCACCGGCTTCCTGGGCCAGGTGGCCATCACCGAAGCCTTCCGCCTGGGCGAGGCCTCCGTCGTGGCGCCGTTCGAATACAGCGCGCTGGCCTGGGGCCTGGGGCTGGACTGGTTGATCTGGCAGACCCTGCCCGCCTCGCACACCTGGCTGGGCGCGGCCATCATCNNACAGCGCGCTGGCCTGGGGCCTGTGCCTGGACCTGCTGGTCTGGCAGGTGCTGCCGGATGGCTGGACCTTCGCCGGCGCCGGCATCATCGTCGCCAGCGGCCTGTACCTGATCCGGCGCGAACGGGTGCACGTGGAAGCCGAACATCCCTGAGCCCGCCGCGGGGCGCGACGGTTTATGCTTCGGGGCACGTCCCCCTGGAAGTGCCCGGATGTCCAAGTTCCGCCCGTTCGCCGTCCTGTGCCTGCTGCTGCCGCTCGCTGGCTGCGGTAGCGATGAGGCGCCGGCCGCCGATCCGGCGGCAACGCCCGCGGCCGAGGCCGCGCCGGCCGAAGCGGGCCCCGACTGGAGCCACTGCCGCTTCCCCGGCCTGGCGCTGCCGGTGGCCGCGCGCCTGTTCGTGGTGGATGGCGGCACGCCCGACCCGGGCGCCGAACCCGGCCGCGAAATCATC
>DNNT01000137.1 GCA_003497545.1 Arenimonas sp.
CCATGGCGGACGAGCCTGCGCCCGCGCCCTGCCATGAGGCCCCGGCCCCGGACGCCGACCTTCCCGCAGGCTGTGAATCCCATTGCAGCCGCAGCGACCTGGCGCCCGACGCCTCGCGCGTGCTCTCCGTGCCCGCGCTCGGCCCGCTGCCGGCGCCGCCCCTCCTGCTGGCCCTGGCGCATTCGGCCCTGGCTCCGGGCGGAACACTGCCACCCGGCCCCTTGCGCTCCTGGCATCGCCCCACCGCCCATCCCGCCAGTCTCCTGCTGATTTGATCCGCCGCCGATGACCAGACCGCGCGCCCTGCGCCCGGCCTGGCCAACCCGGCGCGGCCGCGTGCGCGGCCGGCGTCGCCCGACCCCTTCCTGCGCGTCTCACGGTGCGCAGAACGTGCAAGGCGAACACCATGCGATCAATCACCTTTCCCCCGGGGCGGCGAAATGCCGTCCGCAAACGCGCCGCTCCCCTCCTGGCGCTCGTGCTGGCCATGGCGCCGGCGATGCTGGCCGCCGCGCCGGTCCCCGGCGCCGACCTGGCCTCCGTGCGGAGCTGGCTGCTCGCGCACAATCCCGAACTGCGTGCCCTGCGGGCGGAGGCCGGGGCGGCGCAGGCCAGGGTGCTGCCCGCCGGGGCACTGCCCGATCCGATGGCCGAAGTCGAACTGATGGGCATCGACCCCGACCGCCCCAGCCTGCTGCCGGCCAACGTCGAAACCACGACCTGGCGGCTCAGGCAGTCGTTCCCGATGTGGGGCAAGCGCGGACTGGCGCGCGACGTCGCCCGCCGGGAGGCCGACGCCGCGAGCCTGGACCGCGAGGCCGCCGCCCGCGACCTGCTGGCCCGGGCCGAGCAGGCTTACGTGCGCTTCTGGCACGCCCGCGAAGCCGTGGCGGTGCTGGACCGGCAGATCGAACTCCTGGGCCAGATGGAAGAGGTCGCGCGCCGCCGCTATGCGCTTGGCGTGGCGGCGCAACAGGATTCGATCCGGGCGCAGGTGGCCCGCACCGGCCTGCAGGGGGAACGCATCGCCAGTCTGGCCGGGCGCGACGAGACGGCGGCGATGCTCAATGCCGCGCTGGCGCGCCGCGCCGACGCCCCGCNNGCCGCCGGTGCTGGCGCTGCCCGCCGACACGCTGGACGGCGCCCTGGCCTTGCTGGCCGACGCAGGCCACCCCGCGCTGCAGGCCAGCGCCGCCCGGGCCAGCGCCGCCGACGCCGCCATTGAGCTGCAGCGTCGCGCGCGCTACCCCGACCTGGGCCTGGGGATCGGCGCCCTGCAGCGCCAGGACCGCGTCGAGGGGTACGAGGTGATGCTGTCCGTCGACATCCCGCTGCAGCAGGGCGCCCGCCGCGAACGCGAACGCGAGGCGCGCCTGCGGGGCGACGCGGCCCGGGCCCGGTCCGACGCACTCGTCGCGGAACTGTCCGGCCAGCTCGGCCAGGCCTGGTCGCAGGCCCGAGGTGCGGGCGACCAGCGCCGCCTGATCGAACGGACGCTGATGCCCCAGGCGCAGGCCAACTTCGAGTCGGCCCTCGCCAGCTACCGCGTGGGCGAAGTGGATTTCGGAACCCTGCTCGAAGCCCTGGAGGCCTGGCAGGGCGCGGACCTGGCGCGGCTGGACGCGCGCCGCGACGAATTGCTGGCCGCCGCCGCCGTGCGCGCGATCACCGGAGGTGTGCAATGAACGGACTGAAGTGGAGTGCGCTGGCGCTCGCCCTGGGAGCGGCAGTGGCGGTGGGCTGGTGGACGGGGCGTGCATCGGCGCCGGCGGAATCGCCGCGGCGGGACGATNNACGCCACGGCGGAACCCGTTGGCCGCGAGGTCCTGTACTACCGCAATCCCATGGGGCTTCCCGACACCTCGCCGGTGCCGAAGAAGGACTCGATGGGCATGGACTACCTGCCGGTGTATGCCGACGAAGCGCCCGCGCCGGAACCGGGGGCCGTGCTGCTGTCGCCGGAAAAGATCCAGCGTCTGGGCGTCCGCACGGAAGTGGCCGTTCGCGAGTCCCTGGCCACCCGGGTGCGGGCGAGCGCCACGGTGGCGGTGGACGAAACCCGCGAGTTCGCGGTCGCGCCGCGATTCGAGGGCTGGGTCGAAACCCTTCACGCCAACCAGACCGGCATGGCGGTCCGGCGCGGCGACGCCCTGGCGACGGTGTACAGCCCCGAACTGGTCGCGGCGCAGCAGGAGTTCCGGGTGGCCGACGAGGCCGCGGCGCGGCTGGCAGGCAGCGACCCGGCCGGCGCGGAAACGATGCGCCGCCTGCGCGACGCCGCCCTGGCGCGCCTGCGCAACTGGGAGGTGTCGGGTGCCGGCGTGGCCCGGCCGGGAAGCGGGGCGCGGCTGGTGCTGTCGGCCCCGGCCGATGCGGTCGTGGTGGAGAAGCGCGTCGTGCAGGGCGAACGATTCGAGCCGGGCCAGACGATCCTGCGCCTGGCCGACCTGTCCACGGTCTGGGTGGTGGCGCAGGTACCGGCCTCGGAGCTGGCGGATATCGCCGTCGGCGACGCCGCCCGTTTCGCGACGCCCAGCCTGCCCGGGCAGGATTTCGAGGGCGAGGTGGACTTCATCCAGCCCCTGGTGGATGTCGGCAGCCGGACCCTGGGCGTCCGCATCGCCCTGGAGAACCCGGAGGGCCGGCTGAGGCCGGGCCTGTTCGGCGACGTCGAGCTGGTGGGGCGGGCGACGACGCCCGTGGTCGTGGTCGACCGCTCGGCGGTGATCGATTCGGGCACGCGCCAGGTCGTGCTGGTGCAGACCGCGCCTGGCCGGTTCACGCCGCGCGAAGTGCGCCTGGGTTCGCGCGCCGGCGACCGGGTGGCCGTGCTGTCGGGCGTGTCGGCCGGCGAAACCGTCGTGGTCTCGGCGAATTTCCTGATCGATGCCGAGAGCAACCTGCGTGCCGCCCTGGGCGGCATGGCGCCCGGCGAGGCGGGCGGTTCGGAGGCCCCGGCCGAGGACCCGCATGCCGGCCACACGGGAGGCCACTGACATGCTCGCCCGGCTGATCGAATGGTCGCTGCGCAACGTCTTCCTGGTGCTGGTGGCGACCCTCGCCGTCACCGGTGCAGGCCTGTATGCCCTGGCGAAGACGCCGCTCGACGCGCTGCCCGACCTCTCCGACGTGCAGGTGATCGTGTTCACCGAGGTGCCCGGCCAGGCGCCGCAGGTGGTGGAGGACCAGGTCACCTACCCGCTGACCACGGCGATGCTGTCGGTGCCTAAGTCGAAGGTCGTGCGCGGCTTCTCCTTCTTCGGCGCGTCCTTCGTCTACGTGATCTTCGAGGACGGCACCGACATCTACTGGGCGCGCTCGCGCGTGCTTGAATACCTGGGAACCGTCTCGAAGCAGCTCCCGGCCGGCGTTTCGCCGACCCTGGGTCCGGATGCCACCGGCGTGGGCTGGGTCTACCAGTACGTCCTCGAGGGCAGCCAGCTTTCGCTCGACGAACTGCGCGCGGCCCAGGACTGGTACGTGCGTTACCAGCTGGCCAAGGCGCCGGGCGTGGCCGAGGTCGCCAGCGTTGGCGGCTTCGTGCGCCAGTACTCGGTCACCGTGGATCCGGGACGGCTTCGCCAGTACGGGGTTCCGCTCGCCCGGATTTCCGAGGTCATCGCGGCAAGCAACCGCGACGTGGGTGGCCGGGTGCTGGAGATGGCCGAAACCGAGTACATGATCCGCGGCCGCGGCTACCTGCGTGGCATCGAGGACATCGAACAGCTGGTGGTCAAGGCCGATGGCGGCACCCCGGTGCGGGTGGGCGACCTGGCCACGGTGGAACTGGTGCCGGACGAGCGCCGTGGCATCGCCGAGCTCGACGGCGAGGGCGAGGTGGTCGCCGGCATCGCGGTGGCCCGATTCGGCGAGAACGCCCTGGCGGTGATCGAAGGCCTGGAAGCGAGAATCGCCGAGATCACCCCTGGCCTGCCGGAGGGCGTCTCGATCCGCGCCGTGTACGACCGCTCCGACCTGATCCACCGTGCCATCGCCACGTTGCGCTGGACGCTGGTGGAGGAGGCCCTGATCGTCGCCCTGGTGTGCGTGGTCTTCCTGTTCCACGTCCGGAGCGCGCTCGTGGCGATCATCATGCTGCCCGTGGGCGTGCTGGTCGCCTTCCTGGCCATGCGCCTGCTCGGCATGAACTCCAACATCATGAGCCTGGGCGGCATCGCCATCGCCATCGGCGCCATGGTGGACGCCGCGATCGTGATGATCGAGAACGCCCACAAGCACATCGAGCGCGACGACGGCCGCACGCCGCGCCTGGCGCTGATCATCGCCGCCTGCCGCGAGGTCGGCCCGGCGCTTTTCTTCAGCCTGGTGATCATCACCGTCTCCTTCCTGCCCGTGTTCGCCCTGGAAGCGCAGGAAGGGCGGCTGTTCCATCCGCTGGCCTCCACCAAGACCTTCGCCATGGCCGCGGGCGCGTTGCTGTCGGTGACCCTGGTCCCGGCGCTGATGCTGCTGTTCGTGCGCGGCCGGATCCTTCCCGAGGCCCGGAACCCGGTCAACCGCTTCCTCGTCGGGATCTACCGGCCGGTGATCAACCTCGTGCTGCGGCACAAGGCGGCCACGGTCGGCGCGGCGCTCGTGGTGATGGCGGTGTCGGCCTGGCCCGCGTCCCGCCTGGGCAGCGAATTCATGCCGACGCTCAACGAAGGCACCCTGCTGTACATGCCCAGCTCGCTGCCCGGGATGTCCGTCACCAAGGCGGCGGAACTGCTCCAGCAGCAGGACCGGATCATCAAGGGCTTCCCGGAGGTCGAATCGGTCTTCGGCAAGGCCGGGCGGGCGCAGACCGCGACCGACCCGGCGCCGCTGGAGATGTTCGAGACCGTCATCAACCTCAAGCCCGAGGAACAGTGGCGCGAGGGCATGACCGTGGACAAGCTCATCGCCGAAATGGACGCGGCGCTGCAGTTCCCCGGCGTGGCGAACTCCTGGACCATGCCCATCAAGGCGCGCACCGACATGCTGGCCACCGGCATCCGCACGCCTGTGGGGGTGAAAGTCTTCGGCACCGACCTTACAGAAATGGAGGCAGTCGCGCGGCAGGTCGAGGCGGTGTTGCGGAATGTTCCCGGCACCACCAGCGCCTATGCCGAGCGGGTCATCGGTGGCTACTACCTCGACATCGTGCCCGACCGGAAACGGCTGGCGCGTTATGGCCTTTCGATCCAGGACGTGCAGGAGGTGATCGCCATGGCGCTCGGGGCCGAGGCGATCACCCAGACCGTCGAGGGACGCGAGCGTTACAACGTGGCACTGCGCTATCCGGCGGCGCTGCGGCAGGACCCCGAGGCCATCGCGCAAGAGGTGCAGGTGGCACTTCCGGGCGGCGGCACGGTGCCCCTGGGCGAGGTCGCCACTGTAGAGCGTACAAGGGGTGCGACCTCGATCCGCACCGAGAACGGACAACTCGCGGTCTACATCTTCGTCGACATCGCTGGCCGTGATCTGGGCGGCTATGTCGCCGAAGCACAAGCGGCGGTGGCTGGCGAAGTGATACTTCCGCCCGGCTATTCGCTGGGCTGGAGCGGCCAGTTCGAATACCTCGAACGGGCCAAGGCCCGGCTGGCAATTGTGGTCCCGCTGACGTTGGCGGCGATCTTCCTGCTCTTGTTCCTGAACTTCCGCCGCCTCACCGAAACCCTGATCGTCATGTTGTCGCTGCCTTTCGCGCTGGTCGGCGGGGTCTGGCTGATGTGGTGGATGGGCTTCAACACGTCCGTGGCAGTTGCCGTCGGGTTCATAGCACTTGCGGGCGTGGCGGCGGAAACCGGGGTGATCATGCTGATCTATCTCGACCATGCGCTAGCAGAGCGCAGGGCAGAAGTCGCGCGCGGCGGCCGCGCCTTCACTCGCGACGATCTGGACGCCGCGATCATGGTGGGAGCAGTCGAACGGGTGCGGCCCAAGATGATGACGGTGGTTGCCATCATGGCGGGGCTGATGCCGATCCTCTGGGCGCATGGCACCGGGTCCGAGGTCATGAGCCGCATCGCCGTTCCGATGATAGGCGGTATGGTGTCCTCCACCATCCTGACACTGGTCGTCATCCCGGCGGTCTATGCGCTGATCAAGGGGAAGGGGCTGGCGAAGGCGGGAACCAAGGCGACGGAGCATAGTCTTGCGGTTTCAGGGGGTTTTTCCAAACCCCTGTAGAAAAAGAAGAATCCTCATCATGCAGTCGAAGAAAAGCCACCCAGTCGTCTCCAGCTCCGGCTTGAGCCAAGGTCAGCGCGGGATCTCGCCAGCCATCACGGCCCGGCCGTGTACCGCCAGGGTGGCAGTGAACCTTGGGCAACCGAACTGCCGGATGACGTCGAGGACGCGGGCCTCGTAGGCCGCTTGCCCGATGAGGCGACAAAGATCTGACGCGTGAAACTGGCGGTTGGCACTCGGGGCAGCCTTGATCTGACCGTGGAGCTCGCGCTCTTCTGGTTCTAGCGCTCGTTGCGGTGTCGGTGCGTCCTCTGGCCGAACGGCGGCGCCCGGTAAAGTGCGCCACCGCTTCATGAAGCCCAGAAGAAACCCCGCTGGCACTGCCGCATTGCCACGCGCCCGGTTGAAGGCAACGAAGCGCTCCCAGATGACCTGCGTGTCGACGTTCCAGCAG
>DNNT01000269.1 GCA_003497545.1 Arenimonas sp.
GTGATGCCGGTTTCAAACCGGCTGGCGAATGGTTCCTTCAACAGCAGCGTCGGGATCAGCGTGGTCAGGTTGGCATTGCCGCAGCGCTCGCCCAGCCCGTTCAGCGTGCCCTGCACCTGCCGCGCCCCCGCCAGCACGGCGGCCAGCGAATTGGCCACCGCATTTCCGGTATCGTCATGGCAATGGATGCCCAGACGATCCCCAGGGATGCCTGCCGCGATCACATCGGCGGTGATGCGCCCCACCTCTTCGGGCAATGTGCCACCGTTGGTATCGCAAAGCACGATCCAGCGCGCCCCGGCCGAAAGCCCGGCCTGCAGACATTCCAGCGCATAAGGCGGGTTGGCCTTGTAGCCATCAAAGAAATGTTCGGCATCCAGCAGCGCCTCGCGCCCTTTTGCCACAACATGCGCCACAGAGGCGCGGATATTTTCGACATTCTCTTCCAGTGTGATGCCAAGTGCTGTGGTCACATGGAAATCATGGCTTTTGCCCACCAGACAGACGGCAGGCGTGCCCGCATCCAGAACGGCGGCCAGCACATCGTCATTTTCGGCGCTGCGCCCGGCGCGCTTGGTCATCCCGAAAGCGGTAAAGGTGGCGCGGGTCTGCGGGCGGGCGGCGAAGAAATCGCTGTCGGTCGGGTTGGCCCCCGGCCAGCCGCCCTCGATGTAATCCACCCCCAGATCATCCAGAGCATGGGCGATCTGCTGTTTTTCGGGCATGGCAAATTGTACGCCCTGCGTCTGTTGTCCGTCCCGCAGGGTGGTATCGAAAAGGTAAAGGCGCTCGCGCATGGCTGGCTTTCAGGTCTCTCAGTCTTCATCCACAACGCGAAAGATCGCGGGTACGGCCGGGCAAGGACGCATCTCGTTGCGCACCACATCCGAAAGCCGGGTCTGGTGCAGGAACACATAAACATGCGCCGAAAGCCCCTCCCACAGCCGGTTGGTCAGCGATTGCGCGCGTGAGCCGGAAACGGCGCCGGTGGCGCCCGCGCCGGTGTGCATGGCATTCACGGTTTCTTCGACCGCCTCCATGATTTCCGACACGCGGATTTCGGCCGGCGGCTTGGCCAGACGATAGCCACCGCCCGGCCCCCGCACGGCCTCGACCAGACCGGCGCGGCGCAGCTTGACAAACAGCTGTTCAAGGTAAGGCAAGGAAATATCCTGCCGCTTGGAAATTTCGGCCAGCGAAACCAGATCATCGGCCTTGGCCAGCGCCAGATCGGCCAAGGCCACCATCGCATAGCGGCCCTTTGTCGAGAGTTTCATCGCCAGCCCCCCAAATCCATTGACGTCAGCCTGTGGGGCGCTTAACTCAGCTTCCACCCCCTGGCCTAGCCTGACGGGACTTAATTCAACCGCCCGGATTGCGCAATCTCCATGGGCGGGAAGACAGACAAAGGCGACGAAATGCCCGAAGTGATCTTTGCCGGCCCCGAAGGCCGTCTCGAAGGCCGTTATCACCCGCAGAAGGACCGTGACGCCCCCATCGCCATCGTGCTGCATCCGCATCCGCAATTTGGCGGCACGATGAACAACAAGGTCGTCTACAACCTGCATTACGCCTTCTACAATCTGGGCTTCACCGTGCTGCGCTTCAATTTCCGCGGTGTGGGTCGCAGCCAGGGCGAATATGATCAGGGCATCGGCGAATTGTCGGATGCGGCCTCGTCGCTGGATTATCTGCAAAGCATGAACCAGAACTCCAAGCATTGCTGGGTTGCCGGGTTCAGCTTTGGCGCCTGGATCGGGATGCAGCTGCTGATGCGGCGGCCGGAAATCACCGGGTTCATCTCGGTGGCTCCGCCCGCCAATATCTATGATTTCAGCTTCCTTGCACCCTGCCCGTCTTCCGGCCTCATCATCAACGGTTCGGCCGATCGCGTGGCGCCGCCCAAGGATACGGTCGGTCTGGTGAACAAGCTGCATGAACAGAAGGGCATCACCATCACCCATGAGGTGATTGAAGGCGCCGATCACTTCTTCAAGGATGACGAAGCCCATATGAAGCCGATGATCGACAAGGTCTCGGGCTATGTGAAGCGTCGTCTGGGGGAAGGAACCCGCTGACATGGGGGTGACCGAGGATCTTGCCGATGGTCTGGCCCGCGACGTGATGGCCGCGATGGACGAAATGGGCAATGACCGCTTCTATATGGAAGTCGGCAAGATGCTGGGCACCGTGTCGCCTTCGATGGAAGAAGCCTTCATGACGGCCATGCGGGTGCGTCTGGCCGAACGCCGTGGGCGCGATTTTCTGGATCGCAAACTTGCAGCCCTTCGCAAGGCGCCCAAGGGTGACTGAGCGGCTGACACGCCAATTCGACTTCCTGAACGAGGCGGACCGGCTGAAAGCGGTGGATCGCGCCAATGTGCTGATAGATGGCACGCGCGCTGAAAACGTGGCGGAACACAGCTGGCATCTGGCGCTTTATGCGCTGGTATTGGCGGATTTCGCGCCCCCCGGGGTGAATACCGATCGCGCTATCGCCATGCTTTTGCTGCATGATCTGGTAGAGATCGACACCGGCGATCATCCGATTCATCTTGACCACGATCTGCCCGCGGTCGCACTGGCCGAAGATGCCGCCGCCGCGCGGATATTCGGCCTGCTGCCCGAAGATCAGGCAAGCACGTTGCTGGCCCTGTGGCGCGAGTTCGAGGCGGCGGAAACCCCGGATGCCCGCTTTGCCAAATGCCTGGATCACGCGCAGCCCATCTTGCAGGTGCTGCGCAATCCGGCGCCGCCTGCGGATCATCTGGACGTGGTGCGCGATAACCTTGCCACCGGCCGCGCGGCGCGTTTCCGGCAGGAATGGCCGGAGTTTCACACCCTCGCATCGGCCCTCCTGAATGGCGAAAGCACATCAGGATCGGATCGTAACCTGCTGGCTTGCATTGATTTTCTGGCGGAAGCTGACAAGTTGAAATCCGTTCTGCGCGCCACCACACTGTGTGACGGGTCGCGCTGCGAAAACTCGGGTGAGCATAGCTGGCATCTGGCGCTTTACGCTCTGGCCCTGGCGGATCACGCAAAACAGGCGGTGGATGTGGCGCGGGTCATCCGCATGTTGCTGCTGCATGATCTGGTGGAAATCGACGTGGGCGATGTGCCGATCCATTCGGCCAATGGTCTGGCGCATGGATCCGCAGATACGCAGGCCAAGGAGCTTGCCGCGGCAGAGCGGATTTTCGGGTTGCTTCCCAATGCCTTGGAGCGCGATCTTAAATCATTTTGGCAGGAATTCGAGGCAGCAGAAACCCCTGATGCCGTCTTTGCCAAAAGCCTTGATCGGGTGCAGCCGGTGATGGCCAATCTGATGTCGGGCGGCGGCACCTGGGTTACCTATCGTGTCACGGTGGAACAGCTGGAAAGCCGGGTCGGCGCCAAGGTTGCGCGTGGGGCGCCGGGGATCTGGCACTGGGTCCGGGCGCAGACAGCCATTTACTTTGAAGGCGCGGCGCAGCTTGGCCAATGATCTGCGCCACGGCCTGATGAAATCAGTATACAACGGCATACCGCACTTCCCAAGCATCGCAATTTCCGCTATGCAGCAATCACCCGAATCCTCAACCTGAAAAGGCCAGGCGCATGACCAAGATCAAGGTGGAAAACCCGGTCGTCGAACTCGACGGCGACGAGATGACCCGGATCATCTGGGACTTTATCAAACAGAAGCTGATCCTCCCCTATCTGGACATCGACCTGAAGTATTACGACCTCGGGATCGAAGAGCGGGATCGCACCAACGACCAGATCACCATCGACAGCGCCGAGGCGATCAAACAATACGGCGTGGGCGTGAAATGCGCGACCATCACCCCGGATGAACAGCGGGTCGAGGAATTCGGCCTGAAACAGATGTGGAAATCGCCGAACGGCACCATCCGCAACATCCTGGGCGGCGTGATCTTCCGCGAGCCGATCATCTGCAAGAACGTGCCGCGCCTGGTGCCGGGCTGGACCCAGCCGATCGTCGTCGGCCGCCATGCCTTTGGCGATCAGTACCGCGCCACCGATTTCCGCTTCCCCGGTGCGGGCAAGCTGACGATGAAGTTCGTGGGCGAAGATGGCACCACCATCGAGCGTGATGTCTATTCCGCCCCGTCCTCGGGTGTGTTCATGGGTATGTACAACCTCGACGATTCGATCATCGACTTTGCACGCTCGTCGATGAACTACGGCCTGCTGAAGGGCTGGCCGGTGTATCTGTCGACCAAGAACACCATCCTGAAAGCCTATGATGGCCGGTTCAAGGATCTGTTCGCCAAGGTCTATGCCGAAGAATTCGAAGACAAGTTCAAGGCGGCGGGCATCCATTACGAACACCGCCTGATCGACGATATGGTGGCCTCGGCCATGAAATGGTCGGGCGGCTATGTCTGGGCCTGCAAGAACTACGACGGCGATGTGCAGTCGGATACCGTGGCACAGGGCTTTGGCTCGCTGGGCCTGATGACCTCTGTGCTGATGACGCCCGATGGGAAAACCGTCGAAGCGGAAGCGGCGCATGGCACCGTGACCCGCCATTACCGCCAGCACCAGCAGGGCAAAGAGACCTCGACCAACTCGGTCGCCTCGATCTTCGCCTGGACCGGCGGCCTGAAGCACCGCGCCAAACTGGACGGCAACGAACAGCTGATGCGCTTTGCCACCACCCTGGAAAAGGTGACCGTGGATGCCGTCGAAGATGGCTACATGACCAAGGATCTGGCGCTGCTGGTCGGCCCCGATCAGAAATGGCTCACCACCATGGGCTATCTGGAAAAGGTCGACGAATATCTGAACAAGGCCCTCGTCGGCTGATATGTGCATGAACGGGGGGCCAGCGCCCCCCGTTTTTCTTGGTGTGCCGCGCAAATTTCTTGCAAGAAATTTGCAAATCTTTTCGAAAAGATTTGCCTCTTTCCCACCCCTTGCCGCCTGCCAGCCTCTGTGCCATCACCTTGCCATGACAGAGATCATTCCAGAAAACCCCGCCCGCCACACGCTGATCGACGATGCGCAGGGCATAGCCTATGGCAGCTTCATGGCGGCCTTCGGGATCGTGATCCTGACCCATCTTGGCCTTGTCACCGGCCAGACGGCGGGGCTGGCGGTGCTGATCTCCTATGCCTCTGGGTGGCCTTTCGGCGCGGTCTTCTTCGTCATCAACCTGCCGTTCTACTGGCTGGGCTATAAACGCATGGGGCCTGCCTTCGTCGTGAAGACCTTCATTGCCGTGGCCCTGCTGTCGCTCTTCTCGGCCTTCCTGCCCCGGCTGATCGACTTCAGCCTGCTGAACCCCGCCGTTGGCGCCGTGCTTTTCGGCTTTGTTTCCGGTTCTGCCCTGCTTGCCCTGTTTCGCCACGGCGCAAGCCTTGGCGGCGTGGGTATCGTGGCGCTTTGGCTGCAGGATCAGACCGGCTTCCGTGCGGGCTGGACACAGCTGCTGTTCGATGTGGTGGTGTTCGGGCTGGCATTCCTGCTGCTGGATATCGTGACGGTGTTGTGGTCAGCGCTGGGTGCGCTGGTGGTCAATCTGGTCATCGCCCTGAATCACCGCCGGGATCGCTATATCGCCACCTGAGCCATGCCGCAGGCGCAGTGCTGCTCCGCAGCATCGGCAATGGTGCGAATCCACGGCATGCGTCAGAAATAGGTCATGAAAGCTGACCTTCCATCCCGCCCGCATTATTCGCTGTTTGAAGATGTGCAGGGCCTGCTTGCTGCCTCGGTTCAGGCGGCACTTGGCATCCATCTGCTGCGCACCGCCGGGCTGATCACCGGGGGCACGGCAGGTTTGGCCCTGTTGATCTCCTATGCGACCGGCTGGGGCTTCGGGATCACCTTCTTCACCGTCAATCTGCCCTTCTATCTGTTCGCTTACTGGCGCAAGGGCCTTGCCTTCACCGTCAAAAGCTTTGCCAGCGTCACGGTGGTTTCGCTGATGGCAGATTTCATGGCGCCGTTCGTGCCGGTGAATGGCATTCACCCGGCTGCGGCTGCAATTCTGTTCGGGGTGATCTGCGGTGTGGGGCTGCTGGGGCTGTTCCGTCACGCTTCCAGCCTCGGCGGCATCTCCATCGTGGCGGTGATCCTGCAGGACAGAACCGGGATCCGCGCGGGCTGGATTCAGCTTGGCTATGATGTGACGCTGTTCCTGATCGCCTTCACCTTCATCGAGGCAGACCGTGTCGCCTGGTCCGCCCTGGGGGCGGCAATCCTCAATTTCATCGTCGCGATCAACCACCGACGCGACTGGTATGTGGTCAGCTGAGGCCAATCTGCGCGGCAAAGTCAGGTTTCACTGGCCTTTCCGCGCTGGCTCCGCTATGGCCCGCGCAACTGCAGAAAAACCGAAAGAGACCTCCAGATGGAGCTTCGCAATATTGCGATCATCGCGCACGTTGACCATGGCAAGACGACCCTTGTGGACGAACTGCTGAAACAGTCGGGCACCTACCGCGACAATCAGGCGACGACAGAGCGCGCCATGGACAGCAACGACATCGAGCGCGAGCGCGGGATCACCATCCTTGCGAAAGCCACCTCGGTGGAATGGAACGGCACCCGCATCAATATCGTGGACACCCCCGGCCACGCCGATTTCGGCGGCGAGGTGGAACGCATCCTGAACATGGTGGATGGCGTGGTTCTGCTGGTGGATGCCGCCGAAGGCCCGATGCCGCAGACGAAATTCGTGACCTCCAAGGCGCTGGCCCTGGGTCTGCGCCCCATCGTGGTGCTGAACAAGGTCGACAAGCCGGATGCCGAACCCGATCGCGCCCTGAACGAGGTCTTCGATCTGTTCGCCAACCTTGGCGCCACGGATGAGCAGCTGGATTTCCCGCACCTTTACGCTTCTGGCCGTGCAGGCTGGGCGGATGTCGGTCTGGATGGCCCGCGCAAGGATCTGAACGCCCTGTTCGAACTCGTGGTGCGTCATGTGCCCGCCCCCAAGCAGCTGGCCAAGCAGAACGAACCCTTCCAGATGCTGGCAACCACGCTGTCGGCAGACCCTTTCATCGGCCGCATCCTGACCGGCCGGGTCGAGGCGGGTACGCTGAAAGTCGGAACTTCGCTGAAGGCGCTGACCCGCACGGGCGAGCGCATCGAACAGTTCCGCGTCACCAAGATCCTCGCCTTCCGGGGGCTGGGCCAGCAACCCATCGACGAGGCTGTGGCAGGCGATATCGTGACCATCGCCGGCATGACCAAGGCCACCGTGGCCGATACGCTCTGCGATCTGTCCATCGAAACCGCGATCCCGGCCCAGCCGATCGACCCGCCGACCATCTCTGTCACCTTCGGCATCAACGACAGCCCGCTGGCCGGGCGCGATGGCAGCAAGGTGCAAAGCCGGGTCATCCGCGAGCGCCTGATGCGCGAATCCGAAGTGAACGTGGCCATCAAGGTCGAAGATACCCCGGGTGGCGAGGCGTTCATCGTTTCGGGCCGTGGCGAACTCCAGATGGGCGTGCTCATCGAAAACATGCGCCGCGAAGGGTTCGAACTGTCGATCTCGCGCCCGCGCGTGATCTTCGGTGAAGAAAACGGCGTGCGGATGGAGCCGGTCGAAGAAGTCATCGTCGATGTGGATGATGAATACTCCGGCGCCGTGATCGACAAGCTGACGGGCGAGCGCAAGGGCGACCTGGTCGAGATGAAACCGGCTGGCGTGGGCAAGACCCGCATCGTCGCCCATGTACCGTCGCGCGGTCTGATCGGCTATCACGGCCAGTTCCTGACCGATACCCGTGGCACCGGCGTGCTGAACCGCATCTTCCACGGCTGGGTGCCGCACAAGGGCCCGATCCAGGGCCGTCGCCAGGGCGTGCTGATCTCGATGGAGAATGGCACCTCGGTTTCTTACGCGCTGTGGAACCTGGAAGAGCGCGGCAAGATGTTCATCGGCGCCCAGGAAGCCGTCTATGTCGGCATGATCATCGGCGAACATTCGCGCGACAATGACCTGGAAGTGAGCCCGCTGAAGGGCAAGAAACTCACCAACGTCCGCGCCTCGGGCACGGATGAGGCCGTGCGCCTGACGCCGCCGGTGCGGATGAGCCTGGAAGAGGCCATCGCCTATATCGACGATGACGAGCTGGTGGAGGTGACGCCGAAGATCGTGCGCCTGCGCAAGCGCGAGCTTGACCCGCACGAGCGCAAGCGCGTCTCGCGCACGCAATGATCCGGCCAGCGGGGGGCCAGCCCCCCGCACCCCCCGGGATATTTGCGCCAAGATAAAGGAAAGCCGCCGGGGAATGCCTCCGGCGGTTTTTCATTTTACCTTGGAAAAATATCCCACGGGGGTGCGGGGGTGTGAAACCCCCGCTGCCTCAGGCTGCCGCAGCGAGACGGCAAGGCAGAAACGGCTCAACCGTCAGCCCCTGGCCTTCGAAAGTGCAGAAGCTGGCGGTCGGGATTTCCAGCCAATCGCCCTCGTCCGTTTCCAGCGGTTCGGAAACGATGGCGCGGCCCATGCGGGTATCGGACCAGCGGTGATAGAGGCTGGGGGCGTTTTCGTCGGTCGCATAGCGCATGGCATAGAGCCTTTCGCCATCCGACATGGCGACGGTCAGCCGCAGATGTGGCGCAGCGCCCTTCTGCCGCGACAGGCGGATGAACGCGGCCGCGGCCCGTTCCATGGCACCGCGCGGATCCTGTTCCAGCCCTTCGGCCAGCGCGGCGAGGAACAGCGCCTCGCTGTCGGTCGCGCCCTTGCGGTGCGGATAGAGTGCATCGGGGATCAGCATGTCGGCATCGCGGCGAAACGCCTCATAGCCGCCAACCTGGCCATTGTGCATGAAGCTCCAGCGCCCGAAGGTGAAGGGATGGCAGTTGTTGCGGCTGGTCGCCGTGCCGGTGGAGGCGCGGACATGGGCCAGAAACAGCCCCGATTTCACCGAGGCCACCAGAGACCGCAGGTTCGGATCACTCCAGGCCGGCATGACATCGCGGTAAAGTCCGGGTTCGCGCCGGTCACCATACCAGGCGATGCCGAAACCATCTGCATTGATTGCCGTGTGGCAGCGCGTGGCACAATGGCTCTGATGGATCAGCGAATGGCCGGGGCGGCTGACGATATCTTCAAGATAGATCGGCTTCCCGATATAAGCAGCCCAGCGGCACATTAACGCCCACCTGCCGCAAAACTCCGGCCTCTGATGCCCAAAACCCTGCCCTTTCGGTTCTGATTTTGGCCAGTTTAGCCGATGTATCAGAAAGTTGAAGGGGGTTCTGCGCTGCGGCATCGAATGAGGGCGCGGTGTTGCCACCGCGCCCGTTTCATTATTCAGCCTCTTCAACCACGACCAGATCGCGGATGCTTGCACCTTTGGCATGGGCCAGCGCTGCCTGATATTCGGCGCTGTGATAGCAGGCGACGGCCTGTTCCAGCGAGGGGAAACGCGCCACCACATTGCGTGGCCGGTCGTTGCCTTCCAGCTGCACATGGCGGCCACCGCGCGCCAGAAACTTGCCACCATGGGCTGCGATGGCCGGGCCTGCGGCCACGGCATATTTCCCATAGGACTCGGGGTCGGTGACCTGAACATGAGCGATCCAGAGCGCGGTGGGCATCTTTTAACCTCCGATAACAGATTCTGCTGCCGCAATGGCCTGATCGGCCAAAGCAATATCCGCGCCACCCGCCTGGGCCATATCAGGGCGACCGCCGCCGCCCTTGCCACCCAGCGCTTCGGCTGCGGCCTTCACCAGCGTCACCGCCGACAGCCTGCCGGTCAGATCGGCCGTCACCCCGGCTGCCACCGCAGGCTTTGCGCCCGTATCGGCGATCAGCAGCACAGCGCCAGAACCAAGCCGGGCTTTCATCTCGTCGATCATGCCCGGCAGATCCTTGCCGGAAACCCCGGTCAGCACCTGAGCGATGAACTTCACCCCGGCAATCTCTTTCGCCTCCGGTCCGCCGGACTTCCCGCCCATCGCAAGCTCACGCCGCAGATTGGCAACCTCATTCTCCAGCTTGCGCCGCTCGTCCAGCAGGGCCTTCGCCCGCTCTGCCAGTTCGGGGGCAGGCACTTTCAGCACGGCCGCCACATCGGCCAGCAGTTTCGTCTGCTCTGCCATATGGGCCATAGCGCCCTCGCCCGTCAGCGCCTCGATCCGGCGCACACCGGAGGAAGAGGCACTGTCCGACAGCAGGACAAAGGCGCCGATCTCGCCCAGATGCCGCACATGGGTGCCGCCGCAAAGCTCGATCGAATAGGTGTTGCGATCCATGCCTTTGCCAGAGCCGCCCAGACGGCCCATCGACACCACACGCACTTCATCGCCATACTTCTCGCCAAACAGCGCCTGCGCCCCCAAGGCCCGCGCATCATCGGGCGACATCAGCCGGGTTTCCACAGCGCCGTTCTGGCGGATATAGGCGTTCACCTCATCCTCAACCGCCTTCAGTTCTTCGGCGGTCATCGCCTTGGCATGGGCGAAATCAAAGCGCAGCCGGTCAGCGGCGTTCAAAGATCCGCGCTGCGCAACGTGATCGCCCAGCACATTGCGCAGGGCTTCGTTCAGCAGGTGGGTGGCAGAGTGGTTCGCCCGGATCGCCTGGCGCCGCGCGTGATCCAGTTCCAGCTTGGCAGGCTGGCCGCGGGCCACAGCGCCCTCGACAATCTCGGCCACATGATACACCACACCGGCAGCCTTGCGGGTATCGGTCACCCGGGCAAGGCCGGTATCGGTGCGGATCCAGCCCTGATCGCCCACCTGCCCGCCGCTTTCGGCATAGAATGGGGTCTGGTTGACGATGATATTGACCACCGCCCCCTGTGCATCATCCGAAGACCCGATGGATGCGCCATCTTTCACCAGCGCCAGGATCTGACCCTCGGCCACTTCGCCGTCATAGCCCAGAAACTCGGTCGCGCCGTGCTTTTCGGCCAGTTCGAACCAGATACCGGCATCCTTCGCCTCGCCCGAGCCGGACCATGCCGCGCGGGCCTTCTTGCGCTGTTCCTCCATCGCCGCATCGAACCCGGCGACATCCACCGCCCGGCCTTTTTCGCGCAGCGCATCCTGCGTCAGATCCAGCGGGAAACCATAGGTGTCATAGAGTTTGAAGGCGGTCGGCCCCGGCAGATCGGCGCCTTCCGGCAGGTCAGACAGCTCTTCGTCCAGCAGCTTCAGGCCGCGATCCAGCGTCGTGCGGAACCGGGTCTCTTCCAGACGCAGCGTTTCTTCGATCAGGCTCTGGGCGCGCACCAGCTCGGGATAGGCGGTGCCCATCTGGCGCACCAGCGCGGGCACCAGCTTGAACATGGTCACGTCGCGGGTGCCCAGCATGTTCAGGTGGCGCATGGCGCGGCGCATGATCCGGCGCAGCACATAGCCGCGCCCTTCGTTCGAGGGCATCACGCCATCGGCAATCAGGAACGAGGTCGAACGCAGGTGATCGGCCACAACGCGGTGATGCACCTTGCCCGGGCCATCGGGATCGGCCGAGGTCAGATGCGCCGAAGCCTCGATCAGGCTGCGCATCAGATCGGTGTCGTAATTGTCGTGCTTGCCCTGCAGCAGCGCGCCGATCCGTTCCAGCCCCATGCCGGTGTCGATCGACTGCATGTCGAGATCGACCATCGTGCCGTCTTCGAACTGTTCGTTCTGCATGAAGACGTTGTTCCAGATCTCGATGAAGCGGTCGCCATCTTCATCGGCGCTGCCCGGCGGGCCGCCCCAGATATGATCGCCGTGATCGAAGAAAATCTCGGTGCAGGGGCCGCAGGGGCCGGTGTCGGCCATCTGCCAGAAGTTGTCGCTGGCGTAGGGCGCGCCCTTGTTGTCGCCGATGCGGATGATGCGCTCCACCGGCAGGCCGACTTCCTTGTGCCAGATGTCGAAGGCCTCGTCGTCGGTGTGGTAGACGGTGACCAGCAGGCGGTCCTTGGGCAGCTGCCACACGCCGGTGAGCAGTTCCCAGGCGTAGAGGATGGCGTCGCGCTTGAAGTAGTCGCCGAAGCTGAAGTTGCCCAGCATTTCGAAGAAGGTGTGGTGGCGCGCGGTGTAGCCGACCTGGTCAAGGTCGTTGTGCTTGCCGCCGGCGCGCACGCAGCGCTGCGAGCTGGCCGCGCGCGTGTAGCTGCGCTTCTCGGCGCCCAGGAACACGTCCTTGAACTGCACCATGCCGGCGTTGGTGAACAGCAGGGTCGGGTCGTTGCCCGGCACCAGCGGGCTGGAGGCGACGACCTCGTGGCCCTTGGAACGGAAGAATTCGAGGAAATCCCGGCGGATCTGGTTGCTGGTCTTGGTCATGGGGGCTGGCAGGCAATTGAACTGGGGCCGGCGGTGGATCGGCCGGCGAGACTGCCAAGATTACCAGCCCGGACGCGGTTTCCGGGGCGCGGATTCAGTCGTCGACGGCGTCGTCGGGAACCGCCCGCACGGCGCCCCAGGCGCTTTCCTGGTCGAAGCCGCGGCGCAGGAGGAACTCGACGACCTTGCGCCGCCGGGCCGGGTCGGCCAGCTCGGCCGGGCGGTGGCGGCGCTCCACCTGGCGGCGGGCCAGGGCCGGCCAGTCGGTTTCGCAGGCGGCCAGGGCGGCCTGGATGGCCTCTTCCTTCAGGCCGTGGCCGGCCAGCTCGACACGAATGCGCACCGGGCCATACCCGGCAGCGGCGCGGTCGCGGGCGAAGCTGGCGGCGAAGCGGTCGTCGTCCTGGTAGCCCTGCCCCGCCAGCCGCTCCACGGCGGCCTGGGCCTCTTCCGGCTCGACCCCACGCTGGGCCAGCTTGCGGGTGAGGTCGCGCCGGGAGTGTTCACGCCTGACCAGCAGGCCCAGTGCCCGCTGGTAGGCGTCGGCGCCGGGGCGCCCGGGCCCGGACATGTCTGGCTCAGGCCTCGACCGGTTCGGCGTTCTCGTCGCCGATCACCAGGCCCGGCACGAACTTGTCGCGCAGCTTGGCTTCAAGCTCCTTGGCCACCGCCGGATTGTCCTTGAGCCACTGGCGGGCGTTTTCCTTGCCCTGGCCGATGCGCTCGCCGTTGTAGCCGTACCAGGCGCCGGACTTCTCGACCAGCTTGGCGTCCACGCCCATGTCGATCAACTCGCCCTCGCGGCTGATGCCCTGGCCGTAGAGGATTTCGGTGACGATGACCTTGAACGGCGGCGCCATCTTGTTCTTGACCACCTTGATCTTGGTCTGGTTGCCGATGACCTCGTCGCCCTTCTTCACAGAGCCGATGCGGCGGATGTCGAGGCGCACCGAGGCGTAGAACTTGAGCGCGTTGCCGCCGGTGGTGGTTTCCGGGCTCTGGCCCGGCATCATCACGCCGATCTTCATGCGCAGCTGGTTGATGAAGATGACCATGCAGTTGCTGCGCTTGATGTTGCCGGTGAGCTTGCGCAGGGCCTGGCTCATCAGGCGGGCCTGCAGGCCCGGCAGCTGGTCGCCCATCTCGCCTTCGATTTCGGCGCGCGGGGTGAGCGCGGCGACGGAATCGACCACCACCATGTCCACCGAGTTCGAGCGCACCAGCATGTCGGCGATTTCGAGCGCCTGCTCGCCGGTGTCGGGCTGGCTGACCAGCAGGTCGTCGATGTTCACGCCCAGCTTGACCGCGTAGGTCGGGTCGAGCGCGTGTTCGGCGTCGATGAAGGCGGCGGTGCCGCCGGCCTTCTGGCATTCGGCGATGGCCTGCAGGGTGAGCGTGGTCTTGCCCGAGGATTCCGGACCATAGATTTCGACGACACGCCCCTTGGGCAGGCCGCCGATGCCGAGCGCGATGTCGAGCATCAGCGAACCGGTGCCGATGACCTCGGCCGGCTCGGTGCTCTTGTCGCCCATGCGCATCACGGCGCCCTTGCCGAACTGCTTTTCGATCTGGCTCAGGGCGGCGGTGAGGGCACGCTTCTTGTTCTCGTCCATGGTCTTGTTCCTCGGGGGTGTGTGGTCAGTGGGCGCCAGGTTAGCGGGGCCAGGTCTCACGGATTGAGAAGGGGCCGGCACCGGTGAATCTGCCTGTTCCGTGGCGGCCAAGGCAGCCTGTTCCGCTTCGATCCGCTGTAGGGAATTGGATTTTTTCCTCGTGCCTTTCTTCTGGCCCAGGCTCACCGGTTCGGCCTTACGAGGCCGCAGTAGAGGCCCTCGATGGCGAAATCCTGGTCGGCCTGCACCACGATGGGCGGGTAGTCGGGGTTGCGGGGCAGCAGGCGGATGCCGTCCTTGGCCATCTTGAGCAGCTTGACCGTGATTTCGTCGTCGATGCGCGCCACCACGATCTGGCCGCTGCGCGCCTCGGAGGTGCGATGCACGCCGATCAGGTCGCCGTGCAGGATGCCTTCGTCGCGCATGGAATCACCCTTCACGCGCAGCAGGTAGTCGGGCGCCGGGGAGAAGAACACGCGGTCGAGCAGCACCATGTCGTGCACGCCGGCATCGGCGCCGATGGGCATGCCCGCGGCCACCTGGCCGAGCACCGGCAGGCGGAGCGGTGCGTCCCCGGCCGCCGGGACGAGGTCGGCGGCCGGGGACGTCACCAGGCGGATACCCCGGGCCTGCCCGGGCACGCGGCGGATGGCGCCGGCCTGCTCCAAGGCCTCGAGGTGGTATTGGGCCGCGCGCACGCCCTTGAAGCCAAAGGCATGGGCGATCTCGACCTGGGACGGCGAGGCGCCGTCGGCTTCGATGCGCTCGGCGATGAAGGCCAGGATGGCCTGCTGGGTGTCGGTGATGTCCATTAGTAGCAATACTACTAACGAACCCCGCCCGGGTGTCAAGCCCGGCCGTCGGGACTCAGCCTGCCAGCGCCAGCAACCCGCGCAGGGAGGCGGCCACGGTCTGCCGGCGCACCGCGTCGCGGTCGCCGTCGAAGTGGAAAAGTTCGGCCTTGGGATAGCCGCCGCGGCGCTTCCAGCCGATCCACACCGTGCCCACCGGCTTGCCCGGGGTGGCGCCGGTGGGGCCGGCGATGCCGGTGACGGCCACGGCGATGCTGGCGCCCGAGGTCACCAGCGCGCCCGACACCATTTCCATCACGGTTTCGCGGCTCACGGCGCCGTGTTCGGTCAGGGTTTCCGGGCGCACGCCCAGCAGCGCCTGCTTGGCCTCGTAGCTGTAGGCCGCCATGCCGCAGTCGAACCAGGCCGAGCAGCCCGGGATGTCGGTGACCATCTTGGCGATCCAGCCGCCGGTGCAGCTTTCCGCGGTGGCCAGCATCAGGTGGCGGGCCTGGAGCGCGGCGCCGACCTGTTCGGCAAGGGCGTGCAGCGCGGCATCGTCGAGCGTGGTGGTCTCTTCCATCGGCCTAGGGTAAGCGCGGCGGCGGCGGGCGGCCATCCCGATGCTTGACAGCTTCGATTACGCGTGTAATCTGGCTACATGATTACGAACGTAAACAAGCAAATTCCCATCAGCGACGCCGAGAGCGTGGTCATGGAAGTGCTGTGGCAGCGCAGCCCCCGCTACGCCGAGGAAGTGGTGGCCGAGCTGGCGCAGGCGCAGCAATGGCAGGAAGCCACCATCAAGACCCTGCTCAACCGCCTGCTGAAGAAGGGCGCCATTCGTGCCGAAAAAGACGGGCGGCGCTACCGCTACCACCCGGTGCTCGAACGCGAGGCCTGGGTGCACGGCCAGAGCCGCGGCTTGCTGGACCGCCTTTTCGACGGCCGGCTTGCACCGATGGTGGCCCACCTGTCCGGCCAGCGTGCGCTGAGCCCGGAGGACATCGCCGAGCTGCGGCGCCTGCTCGAGGAGATCGACGATGGGAAGTGAATTCCTGGTGGCCCTGGCCGAAGCCACGCTCGCCACCTCGCTGGCCGTGTTCGCGGTGCTGGCGCTGCGCCGCCCGCTGCGGCGGCTGGCCGGCGCGCGCTTGGCCTACACGGCCTGGGCCGCCGTGCCGCTGGCCGGCATGGCGGTATTGCTGCCGACGGCACCAGCCGCGACAGCCACGCTGGCCCTGGTGCCGTCGCCGCTGCGCCTCGCAGCGATGGACGCCAGCCTGGTCGTTCAACAAGCCGGCGCCGCCAGTCCGTGGCCGGCGCTCTGGCTGGCCGGTGCGGTCGCAACGGCGCTGGTGTTCGCGACGCGGCAGTGGCGCTTCCATCGCCAGCTTCGCACCCGAGACGCGAATGGCGACGACGACGGCGCGCCGCTGGGCCCGGCCGTCATCGGCCTGTGGCGCCCGCGGTTGGTGCTGCCCGCCGACTTCCCCCGCCGCTATTCGCCGGAAGAACAGGCGCTGGTGCTGGAACACGAACGCCAGCACCTGCGGCGCGGCGACCTGCCGGCGCAGGCCCTGTGTTCGCTGCTGCGCTGCCTGCTCTGGTTCAACCCGCTGCTGCACCTGGCCTCCGTGCGTTTCCGGCTCGACCAGGAACTGGCCTGCGACGCCGCCGTGCTCGCCCGCCATCCCGACGCCCGCCGCCGCTACGGCGAGGTGATGCTCAAGACCCAGCTGGCGGACTTCGGCCTGCCGCTGGGTTGCCACTGGCAATCCAGCCACCCGCTCAAGGAGAGAATCGCCATGCTCAAGCTTCCCTTGCCTTCCGCCGGCCGCGCCCGCGTCGCCAGCGCCCTGATCGCCGCTTCGATGGCGCTGGCCACGTTCGCCGCGTGGGCGGTGCAGCCGGTGGCGACGCCGGCACCACCGCTTCAGGTCGTGACCGACCAGGACGTACTGACGAAGCCCAAGTATCCGGCAGCCGCGGCGGCCGATGGTGTCGGCGGCCTGCTGGTGCTGGAGCTGCTGGTCGGCGAAGACGGCGTGCCGCGCGACGTCAAGGTCAAGTACGCGAAACCCGAAGGCGTGTTCGATGCCGCCGCTGTCGAAGCGGCCCGCCAATGGCGATTCAACGCCGGCCGAAATGGCAACCACGGCGATAAGGTCGAGGGATGGGTGAGCGTGCAGGTGAAGTTCACCCCCCCGGAGCCTGGCGCCGCAGAAGCGCCGGAAGCCTGAGGCAACAACGCGACCACGAAGGCCGGGCCCCACGCCCGGCCTTTTCTTTGCACGACCCGGCGCCCCGCCCGCTTCCGGCACAATAGGCCGGTTCCCCCAGCCCGCGCCCCATGTCCGCCGAGTCCAACGCCCCCGCCCACACCCCGCTGATGAAGCAGTTCTTCGCCGCCAAGGCGGAGTACCCGGACATCCTGCTGTTCTTCCGGATGGGCGACTTCTACGAGCTGTTCTACGACGATGCCCGCAAGGCGGCGCGGCTGCTGGACATCACGCTCACCCAGCGCGGCAGCTCGGGCGGCGCACCCATCCCCATGGCCGGCGTGCCGGTACATGCCTACGAGGGTTACCTGGCGCGGCTGGTGGCGCTGGGCGAATCGGTGGCCATCTGCGAACAGATCGGCGACCCGGCGCTGGCCAAGGGCCTGGTCGAACGCAAGGTGGTGCGCATCGTCACGCCCGGCACCGTCACCGACGAGGCCCTGCTGCAGGAACGCCGCGACACCCTGCTGATGACGGTCGCGCGCGGCCGCACCGGCTTCGGCCTGGCCTGGGCCGACCTCGCCGGTGGCCGTTTCCTCGTTTCGGAAGTCACCGACGAAGACCAGCTCGCCGCTGAAATCGCCCGCCTGGATCCCGCCGAACTGCTGGTGCCCGACGAAGACGGCTTGCCCGCCTTCCTGGCCAGCCAGGGCGGCCTGCGCCGCCGCCCGCCCTGGGGCTTCGACACCGACGCCTGCCGGCGCCAGCTGCTGCGCTTCTTCAAGCTGCACGACCTCAGCGGCTTCGGGCTCGAGGACAAGCCGCTGCCCACCGCGGCCGCCGGCGCCCTGCTCGCCTACGTCGAGGAGACGCAGAAGCAGCAGCTGCCCCACCTCACCGCCATCGCCTTCGAATCGGCCGGCGACGGCATCGCGCTCAACGCCGCCACCCGCCGCCACCTCGAGCTCGACAGCCGCGCCGACGGCCGCAACGAACACACCCTGCTGGGCGTGCTCGACGCGAGCGTCAGCCCCATGGGCGGCCGCCTGCTGCGCCGCTGGCTCAACCGCCCGCTGCGCGACCGCGGCGTGCTGGGCCAGCGCCACCACGCGGTCGCCGCCTTCATCGAATCCGGAGTGCACGAAAGCCTGCGCGAACGCTTCCGCGGCCTGGGCGACCTGGAGCGCATCCTCTCGCGCGTGGCCCTGCGCTCGGCGCGCCCGCGCGACCTGTCCACCCTGCGCGACGGCCTGGCCCTGCTGCCCGACCTGCGCGCCCTGCTGGCGCCGGTGGATTCGCCGCGCCTGGCCACGCTGGCCGCCGAACTGGGTGAACACGCCGACGCCGCCGCGCTGCTGGCCCGCGCCGTGGTGCCGCAGCCGCCGGTGCTGATGCGCGACGGCGGCGTCATCGCCGAAGGCTTCGACGCCGAGCTCGACGAACTGCGCACGCTGTCCACCAACGCCGACCAGTTCCTGGTCGACCTGGAAGCCCGCGAGCGCGCCGCCACCGGCATCGCCACGCTCAAGGTCGGCTACAACCGCGTGCACGGTTATTTCATCGAGATCAGCAAGGGCCAGTCCGAGCGCGCGCCCACGCACTACACGCGCCGTCAGACCCTCACGGGCGCCGAGCGCTACATCACCGAAGAGCTCAAGGCCTTCGAGGACAAGGTACTGAGCGCGCGCGAGCGTTCGCTGGCGCGGGAAAAGGGCCTGTACGAAGGCCTGCTCGACGCGCTCAACCAGTCGCTGGAGCCGCTCAAGCGCTGCGCCGCCGCGCTGAGCGAACTGGACGTGCTGGCCGCCTTCGCCGAGCGGGCGCAGGCGCTGGACTGGTCGCGCCCCGAGCTCACCGATGCGCCCGGCCTGCGCATCGAACGCGGCCGCCACCCGGTGGTCGAGGCCGTGCGCTCCGAGCCCTTCGAGCCCAACGACCTGGTGCTCGACGAGAACCGCCGCATGCTGGTCATCACCGGCCCGAACATGGGCGGCAAGAGCACCTACATGCGCCAGAACGCGCTGATCGTGCTGCTGGCGCACATCGGCAGCTTCGTGCCGGCGGCGCGCGCGGTGATCGGCCCCATCGACCGCGTGCTCACCCGCATCGGCGCCGGTGACGACCTGGCGCGCGGCCAATCCACCTTCATGGTGGAAATGGCCGAGACCAGCTACATCCTGCACCACGCCACCGCGCAATCGCTGGTGCTGATGGACGAGATCGGCCGCGGCACCTCCACCTACGACGGCCTGGCGCTGGCGGAAGCCTGCGCGCGCCACCTGGCGCATTCGAACCGCGCCTACACGCTGTTCGCCACCCACTACTTCGAGCTCACCGCGCTGGCCGAGCCGGGCAGCGGCATCGCCAACGTGCACCTGGACGCGATCGAACACGGCGACCGCCTGGTGTTCATGCACGCGGTGAAGGACGGCCCGGCCAACCGCAGCTTCGGCCTGCAGGTGGCGGCGCTGGCCGGCCTGCCGCGCACGGTGGTGGAGCAGGCGCGGCGCACGCTGGCCGAACTGGAGCAGCGCGGCGCGCCGCAGGCCGTGGCCACGATGAGCCCGGCGGCACTGGACGCGCCGCAGCAGGCCAGCCTTTTCGCACCGGCGCCCTCGGCCGCGCTCGAGGCGCTGGACGCGATCGACCCCGACGAACTGACGCCGAAGCAGGCGCTCGAGGCGCTCTACCGGCTCAGGCAGCTGCGCTGAACCTCGACGGCGTCCTCACCGGGCGCCGACGCGGGCCTGCTAGTTTTATCCCCCAGCCCTGAGCACCCACGGAGTCCGCGAATGTCCCTGCGCCACCTGTTCCTTGCCCTGCCGCTGCTCGCCGCGGCCCTCGACGCCCCGGCCCAGGTGCTGGTGGTGCAGGCCGGCCAGCTGCTCGACCGCCCGGGCCAGGCGCCGCGCGGCGCGGCCACGCTGCTGCTGCGCGACGGCATGGTCGAACAGGTGCGCGACGGTCACGTCGGCCCCGAGGCCTTCGGCGCGCCGGCCGGCACCGAGGTGCTCGACCTGCGCCGGCATTTCGTGCTCCCCGGCCTGATCGACAGCCACGTGCACCTGACCAACGACCTGGGCGGCCTGGCCGGCCAGCTGGCCGAAGTGCAGCGCAGCCCGGCCGACAACGCGCTCGAGGCGGCCACCAACGCCCGCAAGACCCTGCTCGCCGGCTTCACCACCGTGCGCAACCTCGGCGACGGCGACGGCGAGATCCGCGCCCTGCGCGACGCCGTCAACGCCGGCAAGCTGCCGGGCCCGCGCATCCTCACCGCCAACACCTCGATCTCGGCCACCGCCGGCCACGTCGACCCGCGCCTGGGCTATCGCGCCGACCTGCACGACGCGCTCGACCGGGGCGGCAACGTCTGCGACGGCGTCGAGTCGTGCCGGCGCGCGGTGCGCCGCCAGGTGGCCGAGGGGGCCGACGTGATCAAGCTGCTGATCACCGGCGGCGTGAACAGCCGCATCGGCGCCGGCCTGGGCGCGCAGATGTTCGAGGACGAGGCGCGGGCCGTGGTCGAAACCTCGCGCATGTACGGCAAGAAGGTGGCGGTGCACGCGCATGGCGCCGACGGCATCAACCTGGCGCTGCGCCTGGGCGTGGATTCGATCGAACACGGCACCCTGCTCGACGCCGAGGGCCTGCAGTTGTTCCGCCGCAGCGGCGCCTATTACGTGCCGACGCTGTCGACCGTCAACGGCTACCGCGAGCGCCTGGACGCCAACCCGCAGGCTTACCAGGGCGAGGTGCTGGAGAAGATCCGCTGGCGCATCGACATCACCGGCAAGGCGCTCGAGCAGGCGGTGCCGGCCGGCGTGAAGATCGCCTTCGGCACCGACGCCGGCGTCAGCCTGCACGGCCGCAACGCCGACGAGTTCGAGCTGATGGTGGCCCACGGCATGACCCCGGCGCAGGCGATCGTCGCCGCCACCCGTAATGCGGCCGACCTGCTCGGGCTGGGCGACAGCGTCGGCAGCCTCGAGCCGGGCAAGCACGCCGACCTGATCGCCGTGAACGGCAACCCGCTCGAGGACGTCACCGTGCTCAAGCGGGTGGAGGTGGTGGTCAAGGGCGGCGAGGTCTTCCGCCCCTGAATTCAGGGCGCCGCCGGCTCAGGCCGCGGCGCTGAACGCGACGCCGTCGAGGGCCTGGGCCAGGTCGGCCCACAGGTCCTCGACCTGCTCGATGCCCACCGACAGCCGCAGCATGCCGGGGCCGATGCCGCTGGCCAGGCGCGCTTCCGGGTCCACCACGCGGTGGGTCAGGCCGGCGGGATGCTGGACCAGCGTGTCCACGGAACCCAGGCTCACTGCCGGCGTCATCAGGCGCACCTTCGCCATCACCGCCGCGGCGGCCGCGTAGCCACCACGCAGTTCCATCGCCATCAGCGAACCGGGGCCGGCCATCTGCGGGCCCACCAGGTGCGCGTTGCGCACCGTGCCCAGGCCCGGGAAGTGCACGCGCGCCACGGCGGCATGTTCGGCCAGGCGATTCGCCAGCACGATGGCATTGGCCTGGGCACGCTCCACCCGCAGCGCCAGCGTCGGCAGGCCGCGGTGCAGCAGGTAGGCGCCCAGCGGATGCAGCAGCGCGCCGGTGGCGGCGCGCACGGTGCGCAGCGGGCGCGCGCGTTCTTCGCTGCAGCACACCACGCCGGCGATCACGTCGCCGTGGCCGCCGAGGAACTTGGTGGCGCTGTGCAGCACGTAGCTGGCGCCCAGGCGCGCGGGCTGCTGCAGCACGGGCGTGGCGAAGGTGGAATCCACCAGCACCGGCACGTCGCCGGCGGCCGCGACGACGGCGCGGATGTCCACCAGGTCGAGGGTGGGGTTGGCCGGGGTTTCGATGATCACCAGCGCGGTGTCGGCGCGGCGGCGCGCGGCGATCTCGCCGGCGTCGACGAACTCGGCCTGCAGACCGCACAGGCCCGAGGCCAGCAGGTGGTCCGAGGTGCCATACAGCGGCCGCACCACCAGCACGTGGCCGCCGCGGCTGCGGGCGTCCATCAGCACGGCGGTCAGCGCGGCCATGCCCGAGCCATAGGCAATGCAGGCCTCGGTCCCTTCCAGCGCGGCCAGCGCCTGTTCGACCCGGCCCACGGTGGGGTTGTGCAGGCGCGCATAGATCGGGTTGCGGGCGCTGGCGGCGCCGCCGACGAGGGCGTCGAAGCTTTCGGTGCCCACGTCCAGGTCCGACACCGGGTAGGTGGTGGAAAGGTCGATCGGCGGCGCGTGCACGCCCAGTTCGGCGAAGTCGTCGCGGCCGGCGTGCACGGCCAGGGTTTCGATGCGGGGCATGGCGGCGGGCTCCTGGGCAGGTGGCCGGAACTATGGCTTAGACTCAGGGCAGATTCGGCCAGGCCGAACACTATTTCTGAAACGGGGGCCCAGCATGCACCTTGACCGAACGGACTTCGCCATCCTGCGCCTCCTGCGGAAGAATGCACGGATCCCGAACAAGGACCTGGCCGAACGCGTGGGCGTGGCGCCCTCGACCGCGCTCGAGCGGGTGCGACGCCTGCGCGAGGCCGGGGTGCTGCTGGGTTACCACGCCGAGATCGCCCCGGCCGCCGTCGGCATCGGCCTGCAGGCCATGGTGGCGGTGCGGCTGGCGCGGCATTCGCGGCCACAGGTGGAAGCCATCCACGCGCACCTGATGGCGCTGCCGGAAGTGCTGTGCCTGTATCACGTGGCCGGCGCCGACGATTTCCTGGTGCACGTGGGCGTGCGCGACAGCGACCACCTGCGCGATTTCGCCATGTCGGCACTGACCAGCCGCGAGGAAGTGGCGCACATCGAAACCCACCTGATCTTCGCCTTCCAGCGCGCGCCGGACCTGCCGGTTTACGCGGCGGCCGACGAAGGCTGAGTCAGAGCGCGTCGAGGTCGCCCAGGGCCTGGATAAGGCGGCGGGCGCGCTTGTCGGGTTTGGTCAGCGGCGGGCGGTAGCCGGTGGCGGCGGCGCGGCGTTCGGCGGCGGCCTCCAGGCGCGCTTCGCGCGAAGCCTCGGTTTCGGCATAGAGCGCCTGTGCGACCGGCGCGGAGCCGCGGCGGTCGCTGGTGCCCAGCACCTGCACTTCGAACACGTCGTCGCCGCGACGCACCACCAGCGATTCGCCGGCACGCACGGCGCGCGAGGGCTTGGCGCCCTGCCCGGCCACCTGCACCTTGCCGCCCTCGATGGCCTGCTTGGCCAGGGCGCGGGTCTTGAAAAAGCGGGCCGCCCAGAGCCAGACGTCGAGGCGGACGGTGTCGGCCGCAGCGGCGGCCTGGGGAGTTGCTTGGACCATGCGCCATGCTACGACCGGGCCGGCCGCGCCTCAATCGGCGTTTTCCGGCAGCGCCGCCATGATCCGCCGTGCGAGCTCGTGCGAACGCGGTGCGGCGAGGCCGCCGAATCGATCGTCGAGTTGGGTCAGCGCATTCCGGGCGCCGTCGGCGTCGCCGTGCGCGAGCTGGGCTTCCACGGCGTCGAGCGCCTGCGCGACTTCGGCGTCGAGCCTGCTTGCGCAGGCGTCGTCCGCATCGGCCGGCACCGGCGATTCCAACTGGTCGAGCGCCTTGGCGAAAGCGCGCCCGTCCGGAACCCAGTGGTCCAGCCGCGGCGGGCCGAAGCCACGCACGCCGGCGAAACAGAGTGATTCGAGCCGCGCACGCGCTTCGGCGTCGTTGCGGCGGTTGGGCAGGTCCAGGCTGCCGCTCACCAGCACGAAGCGGCTGCGCCGGCGGGCCGGGTCGAGCAGCTCGCGCGGCGGCGGCGGCAACAGGTTCTCGCCCACCACCACGCTGCCGGCGAACTGCAAGCTGCCGCGGAACACGTCCGGCCAGGCGATGGCGATGCGCTGCGCCAGCCGCGCGCCGCCGGAGAACCCGCCGACGTACACGCGCGCGGGGTCGATGGCGAAATTCGTGGTTGCGTGGTGGTGCGCGTGCAGTGCCAGCGGGATGCGGCGGCCGATGACGTCGGCATCGTTGCCGGCCTTGCGCGGCATGGCGACGACGAGGCCGCGTTTTTCCAGCGCCGCGTGCCAGTCGCGCGGCAGCGGGAACTCGTCGGCGGGCGGGATGAAAACCAACAGGCCGTAACCACCGGGTGGCGCTTTCGCGGGCACGTACAGGTCCACCGCGTCGGCGCCGGGAACGAAGGCCTCGGGCGCCAGCCGGCGGCCGCCGGCCTGCAGAAAGCGGTGCACGTCTTCGGCGGCCAGCGGGCTGAGCAGGCGGCGGGAGAATTCTTCGCCGCGCACGAGCGGCGAGGGTTCGCGCAGCACCTGCGGGGTGGGCGCGGAAGAAGCCGCGGCGGGCGCCGCGAGCGCGACAGAGAGCAGGACGATGGCGAAGGACCGGCGCATCGGCCCAGCCTGCGGCGGTGCCGTCACGGGACGCAAGCGACGATGGTCATGCCCCAAACGCAAACGGCCGCCCGGAGGCGGCCGCTTGGCGACGCTTGGCAGCGCGGATTACTCGGCCGAACGGGCGGCCAGGTCTTCCTTGATGCGCGCCTTCTTGCCTTCCAGGCCACGCAGGTAATACAGCTTGCCCTGGCGGACCTTGCCGCGACGCTTCACCGTGACCGAGTCGATGATGGCGCTGTGGGTCTGGAACACGCGCTCGACGCCGAAGCCGTGCGAGATCTTGCGCACGGTGAAGGCCGAGTTCAGGCCGGCGTTCTTGATCGCGATGACCACGCCTTCGTAGGCCTGCACGCGCTCGCGGTTGCCTTCCTTGACCTTGACGTTGACGACGACGGTGTCGCCCTGCGAGAACTTCGGCAGCTCGCGCTTGATCTGCTCGGCTTCGAACTGCTGCAGCAGCTTGTTGATGCTCATGATGCTTACGCCTCTGATGGTTGTTTTTGTGCGTGCCAGAGGCCCGGGAACCGTGCTTGGCTGATCGTGGAGCCGCGCAGTATAGCCGCGCAAGCCCTTGAAAGGGAAGCGGTTCAGGCCCTCGGCGGGTTCGCCGCCCGCCACTGGGCGATGAACTCGGCCAGCAGGGCCCGGTCGGCCTTGCCCAGGCTGGCCCGGGCCAGCAGGTCGGGCCGGCGCAGCCAGGTGCGGCCCAGGGACTGCTGCCGGCGCCAGCGGGCGATGGCGGCGTGGTCGCCCGACAGCAGCACCGGCGGCACCCCTTCGGTGCCGGCGGCCTCGGAACGGGTGTAGTGCGGGCAGTCGAGCAGGCCGTCCTCGAAGCTGTCCTGGGCGGCAGAGTCGGCGTGGTTGAGCGCGCCTTCCTGCAGCCGGCCCACCGCGTCCACCAGCACCGCCGCGGCCAGTTCACCGCCCGAGAGCACGTAGTCGCCGATGGAGAGTTCCTCGTCCACCTCGCGCTCGATGAAGCGCTCGTCCAGACCCTCGTAGCGGCCACACAGCAGCACCAGGCGCGGCAGCGCGGCCAGTTCGCGCACCTTGGCCTGGGTCAGGCGCGGGCCCTGGGGGCTGAGGTAGATGACGCGGGCCGGGGCCGGGTCGGCCGCCTTGGCCGCGGCCAGGCAGGCGCCCAGGGGCTCGGCCAGCATCAGCATGCCGGGGCCGCCGCCGAAGGGGCGCTGGTCCACCCGTCGGTAGTTGTCGGTGGCGTAGTCGCGCGGGTTCCAGCCATGCACGGCCAGCAGCCCGCGCTCCTGCGCACGGCCCACCACGCCCAGCGCGGCGCTGTCGCGGATGAAATCGGGGAACAGGGTGACGACGTCGATGCGCATGGCGGCGCGGACCAGGCTCAGAAGTCCGGGTCCCAGTCGACCACGACCTTGCCGGCGTCGAAATCGACCGAGGTGATGTACTGCCCACTGACGAAGGGGATCAGCCGCTCGCGCTCGCCGGAAACCACCATCACGTCGTTGGCGCCGGTTTCGAACAGGTGCGACACGGTGCCCAGGGCGACGCCATCGGTGGTTTCCACCTTCAGGCCCTCCAGGTCCACCCAGTAGTACTCGCCCGGCGCCGGGGGCGGAAGGCGGTCGCGCGGCACCCAGATCTCGGTGCCGTTCATGGCTTCGGCCAGTTCACGGGTATCGACGCCCGGGAAGGTGGCGATGACCGCCTTGCCGGTGTCGCGGCCACGCACGCCCG
Organism: Arenimonas sp.; assembly: GCA_003497545.1. Lineage (GTDB taxonomy): Bacteria > Pseudomonadota > Gammaproteobacteria > Xanthomonadales > Xanthomonadaceae > Arenimonas. Next base: position 25,964 of record DNNT01000269.1, read on the forward strand.
TGACCTCGCGCTCGGTGTCACCGGAGCGGAGGATCCACGGTTGGTAGCGGAACAGGGCGTCGCGGGGCTCGGTCCAGGAAAGGAGCTTGAGCTCGCCCCGGACGCCGAAGGCGCCGGCGACCCTGCCCAGCAGGATGCGGCGCCCGGTATTCATGCCAGCTGGCCTCGCGCGGGGCGAGGCCGGGACCTCAGGCCGCGGCCTTGGCCGAGACTTCCTTCACCAGCGCGCTGACCTTCTCGGTCAGCTGGGCGCCGTGGGAAACCCAGTGCTTGACGCGCTCGGTGTCGAGTTCGACGCGCTTTTCGTTGCCCTGGGCAACCGGGTTGTAATAACCCACGCGCTCGATGGAACGGCCGTCGCGCTTGTTGCGCTGGTCGGTCACGACGATGTGGTAGAAGGGGCGCTTCTTGGCGCCGCCGCGGGCCAGACGAATCTTCAGCATTTTCAGTCTCTTTCTAGGAAGTCGTTATTTCTTGGGAGGGAAGCCCGGCAGGCCCGGAAGGCCTCCCGGAAGTTGTCCGCCGCCCCCGAGGGGGTTTCCAAGTCCCGCGAGGCGGTCCTGGATGGCTTTCAGGTCGTCGGCGCTGGGTTCCGGCGTCTTGCCGCCGCCCAGGGCCTTCAATCGGTTCAGATCGGGGCCGCCGCCCATGCCCGGCATGCCGGGGATGCCGCCGCCGCCGCCGAGGCCGCCCAGCATGGCGGCCATCTGCTGCATCTTCTTGGGTCCGCCGCGCGCCATCTGCTTGACCACGTCGGCCATCTGGCGGTGCTGTTTCAGCAGGCGGTTGATCTCCTGGACCTCGACCCCGGCGCCGCGCGCGATCCGCTTCTTGCGGCTGGC
>DNNT01000144.1 GCA_003497545.1 Arenimonas sp.
GAGCCGGTGCAGGGCGACGGTGGCTACCTGACGCCGCCCGACGGTTTCCTCGCCGGCCTGCGCGCGCTCTGCGACGAACACGGCATCCTGCTGATCTTCGACGAAGTGCAGTCGGGCATCGGCCGCACCGGCCGCATGTTCGCCAGCGAACACTGGGGCGTGCAGCCCGACATCATGAGCCTGGCCAAGGGGCTGGGCTCGGGCCTGCCCATCGGTGCGGTGGTGGCGAAACGCAGCCTGATGCAGCAGTGGAAGCGCGGCGCCCACGGCAACACCTACGGCGGCAATCCCGTCACCTGCGCGGCGGCCAATGCCACGCTCGACCTGGTGCGTGGCGGGCTGATGGACAACGCGGCCCGCGTGGGCGAGCACTTCATCGCCCGCCTGCGCGACCTGCAGCGCGACTACCCCTGCATCGGCGAGGTTCGCGGCAAGGGCCTGTGGATCGGCATGGAGCTGGTCGAGAACGACGCGAAGAAAACCCCGGCCGCGGCCCTGTGCGACGCGGTGGTCACGCGTGCCTTCCACAACGGCCTGCTGCTGCTGTCCTGCGGCACCAGCACGGTGCGCTTCATGCCGCCGCTGACGGTGACGGTGGCGGAAGTGGACGAGGCCATGGCGATGCTGAAAACCAGCCTCGACCAGGCGCTGGCGGGGCGCTGAGCCATGCGCGCCCGCCTCCCCGTGCTGCTCGCGGCCCTCCTGCTGGCCCCGGCGGCGCAGGCGGGGCGGGAACCGGTGCTCAACCAGGTCAAGGTTCCGCACAGCTACTACTGGCGCGAGCTTTACCTGCCGCAGCTCACCACCGGCCCTTCGGCCGCCGCTTTCCTGCCGGATGGCCAGGGACTCGTCTACAGCCTGGGCGGCTCGCTCTGGCGCCAGGCGCCGGGCAACGACGTCGCCACCGAGCTCACGCATCCGCGCGGCGCTTACGACCACCAGCCCGACGTGGCGCCCGATGGCAACGCGGTGGTGTTCACCCGCTACGACGGCGCGGCCATGGAGCTCTGGCGCCTGGACCTGCGCAGCGGCCGCGAGCAGCGGCTGACCCACGAAGGCGCGGTGAACGTGGAGCCGCGGATTTCCCCCGACGGCCGCCGGCTGGCCTGGGTATCCACCCGCGGCAACGGCAACTTCAACCTGTACGTGGCCGAGCTGGGTCCCGCCGGCCTCACGAACGTGCGTGCGCTGCTGGGCGAACGCCGCAGCGCGATTGATCGGTACTACTACGCGCCGGTGGACCACGCCATCAACCCGNNCAACCCGGAAGTGGCCTGGGGCAGCGGCGACCTGTGGGCCGTGCCCGTGGCCGACCCCGCCGCGCGCCGCCGCGTCCACGCCGAAGAAACCAGCTGGGCCGCGCGCCCCGAGCTCGCACCCGACGGCAGGCGCCTGCTGTATTCCGGCTACCGCGGCCGCCAGTGGCACCAGCTCTGGCTGACCACGCCGAACGGCGCGGCGCCGCTGCCGCTGAGCTTTGGCGAATTCGACCGGCGATCTGCGCGATGGTCGCCCAACGGCCAGCGCATCGCCTACATCGACAACCGCGACGGTGGCACCGCGCTGCGGGTGATGGACGTGATCGGTGGCCGCATCGAAACCGTGCAGGCCAAGCGCCGCGAAACCTTGTCGCCGCAGGGCACGCTGGTGCTCGACATCCGCGACGGCGCCGGCCAGCGCGTGCCGGCGCGCGTGTCGGTCACCGGCAGCGACGGCCGTGCGCACGCCCCGGCCGAAGCCTGGCTGCACGCCGACGACGGCTTCGACCGCGCGCAGCAGAAAACCGAAACCCACTATTTCCACTGCGCGCCGCCCTGCCGCCTGCAGCTGCCCGCCGGGCCGGCGCAGGTCACGGTGCGGCGCGGCTTCGAAACCTTGCCTTGGCGCGCGGACGTCAACGTGGCGCCGGGCCTGGGCAAGCCCGTCGTCGCCCGGCTGCAGGCGCAGCCGCTGCCGCCCGAGTTCGGCGGTTTCGTCAGCGCCGACCTGCACGTGCACATGAACTACGGCGGCCACTACCGGCACACGCCGGAAACCCTGGTGCGCCAGGCCGAAGCCGAAGACCTCGACCTCGTGCACAACCTGGTGGTGAACAAGGAAGAGCGCATCCCCGACATCGCCGCCTTCCGCCCCGGCGTGGACCCGGCCAGCAATGCCGCCGTCACGCTGCTGCAGGGCCAGGAGTACCACACCAGTTTCTGGGGCCACCTGGGCCTGCTGCAGCTGCGCAGCCATTACCTGACGCCGGATTTTTCCTCCTACCGGCACACGGCGCTGGCCAGCCCCTACCCGCACAACGGCGTGATCGCCGACCTCGCGCACGAACAGGGCGCGCTGGTGGGCTACGTGCATCCCTTCGACTGGGACCCGGACCCGGCGAAGGAAGCCGGCCTGAGCCACCAGCTGCCCGCCGACGCCATGCACCGCAAGGTGGACTACATCGAGGTCGTGGGTTTTTCCGACCACCGCGCCACCGCCGGTGTCTGGTACCGCCTGCTCAACCTGGGCCTGCGCGTCGCCGCCGGCGCCGGCACCGACGCCATGGCGAACTACGCCTCGCTGCGCGGCCCGGTCGGCATGAACCGCGTGTTCCTGGACACCGCGGGCAGCCGCGATCCCGACGCGGCGCTGGCTGCTTTGCGCAAGGGCGAAGGCTTCGCCAGCAACGGCCCGCTGCTGGGCCTGCTGGTGGACGGCCGCAAGCCGGGCGCCGAACTACCCGCCGGCAAACACGCCTTCCGCCTGGCGCTGCGCTCGCCGGTGCCCGTGCAGCACCTGGAGCTGGTGCACAACGGCCGCGTGGTGAAAACCTTCGCGCTGGAAGGCGATCGACGCACGCTGGATGCCGAAGGCGAACTCGAGCTCGGCGACGGCTGGCTGCTGCTGCGCGCCTGGAACGAACAGGCCGATCCCGGCGTGCTCGACCTGTATCCGTACGCCACCACCAACCCGGTGTGGATCGGCCGCGGCCGCGCCAGCGAAAACGTGCGCGGCGACGCGGCCTATTTCGTCGCCTGGCTCGACCGCGTGATCGCCAACGCCACGGCGCGCGAACCCGACTTCAACGACGCGGGCGAATTCGACGCCACGCTCGACTACCTGCGCGCCGCCCGCGCGCGTTACGCCAGCCTGGCCGACGGGAGCGAGGAATGAAACTGCGCCACTGCGCCACCCTGCTGCTGGCCGCCGCGCTGCCGGCTTTCGGCGCCAACCCGGGCTTGTCACCGGCCGACTACGACCGCCTGGTCGACCTCACCGAGCCCGACCTCGACGCGCAGGGCCGCTGGGTGGTGTACACGGCCAGCGCCGCCAACGTCGAGGCAGACCTCAACCAATCCGACCTGTGGCGCGTGGCCTTCGCCGGCGGTGAACCGAAGCGGCTCACCGACACGCCGGAACACAGCGAATGGCGGCCGCAGTGGTCGCCGGATGGCAAACACGTGGCCTTCCTGTCCGATCGCCCGCACGGGCGCGGCAAAGACGCCGACGACACGGTGCAGGTGTGGCTGATGAAAGCCGGCGGCGGTCGCGCCCGGCGCCTCACCGGCCTGCCGGGCGGCGTCGAGGATTTCGCCTGGTCGCCCGACGGCCGGCGCCTGGTGGTGGTGGCCTGGGACCCGGAGCGCCCGGCCGGCACGCCCGCGCCGAAACAGCCGCCGCCCATCGTCACCACGCGCTACCAGTTCAAGGAAGACGGCACGGGTTACCTCACCCACCTGCGCAAGCATTTGTACCTGGTTGAAGTCGCCAGCGGCCGCGCCACCCAGCTCACGCAGGGCGACACCGACGAAATCCTGCCGGCCTGGTCGCCGGACGGCAACACCATCGCCTTCGTCAGCAAGCGAGGCGCCGACCCCGACCGCCACCTCAACACCGACCTCTACCTCATCGCGCCGGAGGTCGGCGCCCGCGCGCGCCAGCTCACCACCTTCATCGGCGCCGACCTCGACCCGTACTGGGAAACGCGGCCCACGTGGAGCCCTGATTCCACCCGCATCGCCTACCTGCAGGGCGGCGAGGACAAGTGGATCTACTACGCGCCCTGGCAGTTGGCGGTGGTTGATGTCGCCACCGGCAAGGCCACGCTGCCGGCGCCCATCGACCGCTGCGTGACCAAGCCGCGCTGGTCGGCCGACGGAAGCGCGCTGTACGCGCTGTTCGAACACAGCCGCGTCACCCACCTCTCGCGGGTGGACCTGGCCAGCGGGCAGGTCGTGCCGCTCACCGGCGGCCTGCGCTTCGACTACGACCTGGACGTGGAAGGCGAACGCATCGTGGTGCTCGGCGGCACGGACCACCAGCCTTACGCGCTCTCCGCCGTCGAATCCGGTGCCGAAGGCCAGCCCGCGATTCGCGAACTGGCCGACCACAACCGCTGGCTGGCGCAGCGCCGCCTGGCGCCGGTGGAACCGATCTTCTTCAAGAGCCCCGACGGCACGCCGCTCGAAGGCCTGCTGGTGAAGCCGCTCGACTACCAGCCCGGCCGACGCTACCCCACGATCCTGCGCCTCCACGGCGGCCCGGTGTACCAGTACAGCCACGAGTTCATGCCCGACTGGCAGGTCTACGCCGCGAGCGGCTACGCCCTGGTGGCGGTGAACCCGCGCGGCAGTTCGGGCCGCGGCTTCGACTTCGCGCGCGCCATCTACGCCGACTGGGGCAATCTCGACACCGCCGACGTGCTGGCCGGCGTGGACCACGTGGTGGCGATGGGCGTGGCCGACCCGGAACGGCTGGGCATCGGCGGCTGGAGCTACGGCGGCATCCTGACCAATTCGGTCATCGCCCGCGACGGCCGCTTCAAGGCCGCCATCGCCGGTGCCGGCGTGGCGAACGTGTACGGTCTGTACGGCCACGACCAGTACACGCGTGAATACCGGCTCGAACTCGGCAGCCCGTGGTCACAGCGCGAGCAGTACGACCGCGCCAGCTTCCCCTTCCTGCACGCCGACCGAATCAGCACGCCAACGCTCTACCAGTGCGCGGAAATGGACTACAACGTGCCTTGCCTGGGCTCGGAGCAGATGTACCAGGCCCTGCGCGAACTGCAGGTGCCGACCCAGCTGGTGATCTACCCCGGCGAGAACCACGGCCTCACCGTGCCCAGCTACCTGCGCGACCGCATGCAGCGCAACCTCGACTGGTACGGGCGTTACCTGGTGGGGCAGGGCGGCGCGAAGTGAACTGCGCCGCGCCCTCACTTGCCCGGCGCGAGCCGCCCATGCTGGCGCAACACGCCGACCAGCGCGGCGTGGTCGATGGCCTTGGCGTAGTTGCCGCCGTGGCCCTGCATGTCGCGCGCGGCCACCATGGCGTTGGTGATGGCTTCCTCGGTGGCCTGCACCGTGGCTTCGAACAGCGGGTCCATGCGGTCGTTGCCGACGAAGGCGGCCTGCTCGAGTTCACCGCCGTCCAGCGCTTCGGCATTGGCGGTGGAGAAGGCCACGAAGATGTCGCCGGAACCGTTGCCGGCGTAGCTGCCCATGCGCGCCAGGCCCAGGCTGGCCCGGCGCGCGAGGCGCTTGAGCTGGTGCGGCAGCAGCGGCGCGTCGGTGGCCACGATGATGATGATCGAACCGGTATCGCCGGCCAGCGGGTTGGGCTCGGTGTAGACGCGGTCGTTGCGCAGGAACTGCCCCACCGGCACGCCGGCGATGCGCAGGCTGTCGCGCAGGCCGTAGTTCGCCTGCACCAGCACGCCCACGGTGTAGTTGCCGCGCACCCGCGAGGCGGTGCCGATGCCGCACTTGAACTCGTGGCAGACCATGCCGGTGCCGCCGCCCACGTTGCCCTCGGCCACGGGGCCGGCTTTCGCACCCTGCAGCGCCTCGGCCACGTGCGCCGGGGTCACGTGGAAACCGTTGATGTCGTTGAGGTGGCCGTCCCAGGTTTCCGCCACCACCGGCAGCGACCACCAGTAGCCGGTGGCGTCGGCGTCGCCGGCGTGCACGCGTTCGGCGATGACGGCGTCGCGCACCACGCCCACGCTGTGGGTGTTGGTGAGCATCACCGGGCCTTCGAGCTGGCCCGATTCCTCCAGCCAGGCGGTGCCGGTCATCTCGCCGTTGCCGTTGAGCGCGAACCAGCCGCCGAACACCGGGGTGGCCGCGCTGGCCTTCCCGCGCGGCAGCACGGCGGTGACGCCGGTGCGCACCTTGCGGCCGTCGGCCTCGTCGCGGATCACCGTGGCGTGGCCCACCGTGACCCCGGCCACGTCGGTGATGGCGTTGAGCGGGCCGGGCTGGCCCTCGAAGGGAATGCCCAGGTCGCGGGCCCGCGGTTCGGCCGCCGAGGCGCCGGCGGCGAGGACAAGCAGCAACAGGCTGGCGCGAACCATGGTTTCTCCCCGAGGATGGCGGTACCACCCGAAGCTTAATCCAACCCGGCGATGACAATGCACACTCCCGACCCGATCACCGCGCTCGAATCCGCCACCGCGCTGCCCGCGCGCTTCTACGTCGGCGAGACCATGCTGGCCATGGAAAAACGTGCGGTATTCGCACGCAGCTGGCAGCTGGTGGCGCACCAGGGCCAGCTGGCCGAAGCCGGCGACCACGTGGTGGAGCAGGTGGGCGACGTGCCGGTGATCGTGGTGCGCGGCCAGGACGGCGTGCTGCGCGCCTTCCCCAACGTCTGCCGCCACCGCGCCGGCCCGCTGGCGCTGTGCAACGGCAAGGGCGCCCGCGCGCTGCACTGCAAATACCACGGCTGGAGCTACACGCTCGAGGGCCAGCTGCGCTCGGCGCCGGAAATGCAGGGCGCGGCGGATTTCGACGTGTCCTCCATCCGCCTGCCGCCGCTGCGGGTGGTGGAGTGGCAGGGCCTGGTGTTCGTGGCGCTCAGCGACAACGTGCCGCCCTTCGAAGAGGTGTACGCCGGCATCACCGAACGCATCGCGCCCATCGACCTCGCCGCCATGCGTTTCCTGCGCCGCGACAGCTACGACATCGCCTGCAACTGGAAGGTGTACATCGACAACTTCCTCGAGGGCTACCACCTGCCGCACGTGCACCCGGGCCTGTCGAAGGTGCTGGACTACCGCGTGTACGACACCGACCTGTTCCCCTGGCACTCGCTGCAGCACTCGCCGCTGCGCAACAGCGGCGACATCTATGGCGACGGCGAAGCCTTCTACTACTTCGTCTACCCGAACGTGATGCTCAACATCATGCCGGGCCGCCTGCAGACCAACCGCATCCTGCCGCTGGGCCCCGACCGCTGCCGGGTGGAATTCGACTACTACTACGCCCAGGACGACAAGGCCCAGGCCCGCATCGCCAACGACCAGGCCTTCAGCGACGAGGTGCAGGCCGAGGACATCACCATCTGCGAGGCGGTTCAGAAGGGCCTGGTGTCCGGCACCTACGAAGCCGGGCGGCTGTGCCCCAAGCGCGAGAGCGCGCTGTGGCTGTTCCACAACCAGCTGCGCGCGGCCTACGCCGCCGCCGGGGACGCCGCGTGAGGCGCACCGGCCTGGCGCTGGCCCTGGCCGCCGCGCTGGTGGCACCGGCCGCGGCGCAGGACCTGGTGCTGCGCGCCGGCCACGTGGTGGACGTGGAAACCGGCGAGATTCGCGCCGACCAGGCCATCACCGTGCGCGACGGCCGCATCGCCGCCATCGCGCCCTGGACCGGCGAAACGCCCGGAGGCGCGCGCCTGCTCGACTGGTCCGCGCACGTGGTGGTGCCCGGCCTGATGGACATGCACACGCACCTGGCCGAAGAAGACCAGAGCGCCGACCTGGCCGCGCCGCTCAAGGCAACGCCGGCCCGCGCCGCCTTCGTCGGTGCCCGCAACGCCGCCGCCACCCTGCGCGCCGGCTTCACCACCGTGCGCGACGTGGGCGCCTACCGCGGCTTCGCCGACGTGGCCCTGCGCGACGCCATCAACCAGGNNCAGGCGGTTACGTCACCGTCACCGGTGGTGGCGGCGAGCTCACCGGCCTGCCGGAGGGCAGCGTGGTGACGCCGGAATTCCGCGTCGGCGTGGCCGACGATGAGGCGCAGGTGCGCGGCGCGGTGGATCGTTTCCTGGACGGCGGCGCCGACTTCATCAAGGTCATCGCCACCGGCGCCGTGCTCACCGCCGGCACCGAGCCGGGCCAGTCGGAATATTCCGAAGCCGAAGTGCGCGCTGCCGTGGAAGCGGCGGCCGCGCGTGGCAGCTGGGNNCCCGCGCCGGCGCCCGCAGCATCGAACACGGTTCGCTGATGGACGACGCCGCCATCGCCGAGATGAAAAAACACGGCACCTGGCTGGTGGCCGACATCTACAACGGCGACTACATCGACGCCGTCGGCCGCCGCGACGGCTGGTCGGAAGAGATCCTGCGCAAGAACACCGAAACCACCGACGCCCAGCGCGCCGGCTTCCGCAAGGCCGTGGCCGCCGGCGTGAACATCGCCTACGGCACCGACGCCGGCGTCTATCCGCACGGCGACAACGCCCGCCAGTTCGCCTACATGGTCCGCCATGGCATGACGCCGCTGCAGGCCCTGCGCTCGGCCACGCTCGATTCCGCACGCCTGCTGGGCCAGGAAAACACGCTCGGCTCCATCACCGTGGGCAAGGCCGCCGACTTGGTGGCCGTGGCCTGCAACCCGCTGTCCGACATCACCTGCCTCGAACGCGTGCGCGGCGTGGTGAAGGCCGGCGACCCCGTTCCGATGCACTGACCCTTCCGGACCCTGGATGAACGACACCAAGAAGATCGGTTTCTGGACCTGCACCGCCCTCGTGGTGGGCAACACCATCGGCATGGGCATCTTCCTGCTGCCGGCCTCGCTGGCGCCGTTCGGGCTCAACGCCCTGATCGGCTGGGTGGTGGTGGTACTGGGCTGCCTGGCGCTGGCGCGGGTGTTCGCGCACCTGGCGCGCGAGCTGCCGCAGGCCGAGGGGCCCTACGGCTACGTGCGCTCCACCCTGGGCGAACTGCCGGCCTACGTGGCGCTGTGGTGTTACTGGGTGTCGCTGTGGATCACCAACGCGGCGCTGGCCACCGGCGTGGTGGGCTACCTGCAGGCGGTGTTCCCGGAGCTGGTGGTGCTGCACCCCTCGCTGTGCGCGCTGGTGCTGCTGTGGGTGTTCGTGGCCATCAACTCGGCCGGCGTGCGCAGCGGCGGCGCGGTGCAGATCGTCACCACCGGGCTCAAGCTGCTGCCGATGCTGGCGGTGGCGGCGCTGGGCGCCTGGGTGCTGTTCACCACGCCGGGTGAATACGTGGCGCACCCGCCCACGCCGGCCATCACCCTGGGCGCCACCATGTCGGCGGCCACCATCGCCCTGTTCGCCATGCTGGGCATCGAATCGGCCACGGTGCCGGCTTCGAAGGTGCGCGAGCCGGGCATCACCATCCCGCGTGCCACCCTGGTGGGCACGCTGGTGGTGGCGGTGATCTACCTCATTGTTTCCACCGTGCCGCTGCTGCTGATTCCCGAGGCGCAGCTGGCCGAATCGAGCGCGCCGTTCGCGCTGCTGATGTCGCTGTTCGGCGGCGACGGCTCCGGGCGCTGGCTGGCGCTGTTCGTGGTGGTGTCGGGCCTGGGCGCGCTCAATGGCTGGACCCTGCTGGTGGGCGAACTCACCCGCACCATGGCCGGCCATGGCGTGCTGCCGGGGTTCCTGGCGTCGTCGAACCGCGCCGGTGCGCCGGGCCGCGCCCTGCTGGTGACGGGCGTGCTGGGCAGCGTGATGGTGCTGATGAGCTACAGCAAGACCCTGGTGGCCGGCTTCACCTTCCTCACCACCGTGGTCACGGCCGCCAACCTGCCGCTCTACGCCTGCTGTTCGCTGGCGCTGGTGGTCACCTGGCGCCGCGGCGGGGGCACGCGCACCGGCATGCTGGTGGCCTCGCTGCTGGCGCTGGCCTTCGTGGTGTTCGCCTTCATCGGCATGGGCCGCGAGCCCTTCCTGTGGGCGCTGGTGCTGGCGGTGGCGGGGCTGCCGCTGTACGCCTTCCTGCGCCTTCGCCCGAAGAAGGCTGTTGGCCATGCGTGACCCGCGCTACGACATCCTGTTCGAACCGGTGCGCATCGGCCCGGTGGTGGCGAAGAACCGCTTCTTCCAGGTGCCGCACTGCAACGGCATGGGGCACCAGATGCCGCTGGCGCACGCCGCCATGCGCGAGGCGAAGGCCGAGGGCGGCTGGGCGGTGATCTCCACCGAGGAATGCGAAATCCACCCCAGCTCCGACCTCACGCCCTACGTCGAGGCGCGGCTGTGGGATGACCGGGACATCCCCGCGCTTTCGCTCATGGCCGACAAAGTGCACGCGTTTGGCGCGCTGGCCGCCATCGAGCTCAGCCACAACGGCCCCACCGCCTCGAACCTGTATTCGCGCNNCCGCCAGTGGCACCGCGACGCCGCCGTGCGCGGCATGCGCGCCGGCATGGACATTGTCTACGTCTACGCCGCGCACGACCTGTCGCTGCCCATGCACTTCCTGCAGCGCCGTCGCAACCAGCGCACGGACGAGTACGGCGGCTCGCTGGAGAACCGCGTGCGCCTGCTGCGCGAAGTGCTGCAGGACA
>DNNT01000179.1:0-4975 GCA_003497545.1 Arenimonas sp.
CTGGGGCATTCGCTCAGTGGCCGGCTGCTGCACTTCGACGCGCTGGCCATGCGCTTCCGCGAAACCCGCCTGCGCGCCGACCCGGCCTGCCCGGGCTGCGCGCCGGGACGCCCGTTCCCGGGCTACGAAGCCCTTGAACTGGCCTGCCGCGCGCAGGCGAGGGGAGGGGCATGAACCCCCTTGAACGACGTGCGTATTGATCTTGGTCAATGCCGGTCCGGAGCCAGCGCGCCATCCTGCTGACCAAGCCTCCGCGGAGCACGGCGATGACGACCTGGATCCTTGTAGCGGACGAGTCCCGCGCCCGGCTGTTCCGCGCAACGTCCCGTGATGGCGGAATCGAAGTTATCGCCACGATGGAGCACGCCGAAGGCAGGCTGCATCCGCATGAACTTACCGACCAACTGCCCGACAGCAGCCACACCGCGGTGGGCGGTATCCATCACGGGTTCGAGCCGCGAATGGCGGCCAAGGAAAAGGTCGCCCGCGAGTTCGCCCACGAATTGGCCGAGTTGCTCGAGGCCGACCGGGTTTCGCATGAGTTCAAGGAACTCATCCTGGTCGCGGACCCAAGGTTCCTGGGCCTGCTGCGGGGCGCCATCGGCAAGGACCTTTCGCGGCTGGTGACGCGGTCGCTCGCGCGCGATTACACACAAGCCACGCCAGAGCAGATCAGCAAGTTCCTGGAAGCATGAGCTCGCCCGCCGGCGCCGGGACCGGAATGGGCGGAGTCCTCAACGGAAAAGCATGATCGCCAGCGCCAAGGCTGACACCAGAAGCCCCGCGGCGCCGAGCAGCATCGACACCTCGGTTCGGCGCGAAACGGCCTCCCGTTCGGATTCGCTCTGGATGGGCTGGGCCGGCTGGCCTGAGTCGGGGCTGCCCAACAGGAGTCCGACCATGCCCTCGACCAACTCGGCCGAGAAGGAATAAGGCTCGAATCCGATGCGGCCGTGCCGGGCCATCAGGGCACGGACCTCGGGGGCGTCGGGCACGTGCTTCATGGCCCAGCCGCGGAACTCCGGCTCGCGGATCTCGCGGCGGTCGAGTACCCGCAGGTCTTCGTGGCGCGGATCGTCCTGCAGCCGCGCGTACAGCGCCTCGACGTCTTCCTCGCGGCCTTCGAGCACCTGGAAGAAGCAGCCGTCGGCGAAGTACAGGCCGCCGACAAGTCGGGTGCGTGCGTTGTTGCTCCGGGACTGCACCAGGATGCCGCCGACTTCAGGGTGGAATCCGGCGCCGTCGCGGACGGGCGGAAAGGTGGCGCGGCTGACGTAGGTAAGGCGGAGGTATCGGGGCATGGCGGCGCGGGGGCTGTCCGGGAGCGCGCTAGGCTCCCAAAATGCGCGTGACAGGCGCGTAGCCTGGGGTTGGCGGCCCCGTGATGGTATATCCCAGCTTACGCATAATGTATATTATGTCCACTTACACAGATAACTGGTGCGCGGCCTTGACCCGCATCAAGCCTCGCCCCCGAGCGGCGCGTCAGGCTGTCCATGCCTGCCCCGGCGCCCCTTGGAGGCATCCGCCATGCCTAACCGCCCCCACGCCGACGCTGCGAAGGCCGTGTCGCTGCATGCCCTCAGGATTCCTTCCGGAACCCGGGAGCTCGAAGCCGACCTCTCCCTGCCTGGCGAGCCCCGCGGACTCGTGGTCTTTGCGCATGGGAGCGGCAGCAGCCGTCGGAGCGTGCGCAACCAGTCGGTGGCGCGGACTCTTAACCAGCGCGGATTCGCCACGCTCCTTTTCGACCTGCTCACGCCACAGGAAAGTCGCCTGCCCGCGGCACGCTTCGACATCCCGCTGCTGGCCAGTCGCTTGGACGACGTCCTCGACTGGGTCGGATGGCAGCCGGTGCTCGCCACGCTGCCCGTGGCCCTGTTTGGCGCCAGCACCGGTGCGGCGGCGGCGCTCGTCGCCGCCGCCCGGAACCCGGGGCGAATCGCCGCGGTGGTCTCGCGCGGCGGCCGCCCCGACCTGGCCGGTGCTCAGGCCCTGGCCGGCGTGCGGCCGCCAACGCTCCTGGTCGTCGGTGGCGACGACCCGGCCGTCCTGGAGCTCAATCGCCAGGCGGCCGGCCTCATCGGAGGCAACGCCCGGCTGGTGGTCGTGCCGGGTGCGACGCACCTGTTCGAGGAGCCGGGCGCACTGGAGACGGTGGCGTCGCTCGCCGGAGACTTCCTGGCACGGTTTATTCCCGGCAAGACGGCTTGACCGTCGTCAACGCCGGACAACGCACGCCGGCGCAACGTCGGTTGCGGAAGGGACTCTCCCCTTCCGTCGCAATCCCAGGAGCATGCCATGAACCAGTTCACGCATTGGAACCCCTTCAAGGCGTTGACCCGATCCACGCCGCAGGTCGAATTCGACGACTTCTTCCGCGGTTTCGGGATGCGCCCGTTCCTTGAGCAAGTGCAACTTCCCGACATTCGCCTCGACGTCAGCGAAGACGACAAGGGCTTCGCCATCAAGGCCGACCTGCCGGGCATGAAGAAGGAAAACATCGATGTCTCGGTCGATGGCCGGCAGGTGACGATCACCGCTGCCTACTCGGAGAAGAAGGAGCAGAAGGGCAAATCCTCGCTGCACAGCGAACGCTGCGAGGGGCAGGTCTACCGTTCCTTCACCCTCCCCTCGGAAGTCGATGGCAAGGACGCGCAGGCGCACTATGAAAACGGTGTCCTGGAACTGACGCTGCCAAAGAAGACCAATGGCAACAACCGCCGCATCAAGGTCACCTGACCGGCGTCGGCCGGCAGGCCTTGCACCCACGCGGCCGGGGCTGGCGCCTAACCCGCGCCGGCCCCTTGCAGGCGGGCGGCCTCAGGCCGCCGCTTCCTTCCTCCGCCCCAGCAGCATCGCCAGCACGCCTTCGAAGCGATCCAGCTCCCCCGCTTCGCCGCTGGAGCGGGTGTAAACGTCGGCATCGTCGCAGACGCGCAGCACGCGGCACTGGCCGGCGCCGGTTTCGTCTTCACTGATCTCGGCTTCGTAGATGCATTCGCCGGTCCAGGCGCGCCAGACGCGCAGCAGGCCGCCGTCGAGCCAGACCACCCAGCGGTCCTCGAGCGACGTGGGCCACAGGCCCTGCCGCAGCAGGGCCATTTCCTCGGGCGTGAACAGACGCTGGCAGCGCACCGGCCAGGCCAGGCGCATCATGCGCAGGCGGGTCAACCACTCGTCTCGTTCGTCCATGGCGCTCGGGTCGGGAAGGCGTGTCGGGGATTGTGCCGGCTTGGCGGCTCAATAAGTGAGACGGCATCGCCGTTCCGGCCCGGCCGCCGGGCACACGGCCGGGGGTGGGAAGAATTCCCAGTCAGCCGTGGCAGGTCCCGCAACACGACTTCGGCGCCGGCTCCGCCAGCGCGGCGGAATAGCCCTCGGCGGCCAGCGCGGCCACGACCTGGTCGGCCTCCAGCGCCCCGGCCACGTCCACCGTGCCGGCCAGCAGGTCCACCTTGACCTCGGCGCCGGGATCCAGCGCCCTGAGCAGGCGGGGAACCAGCACGGCGCAGCTGCCGCATTCCATCGGGGTGACATTGAATTTCATGGTCTTTCCTAGGTTGGGAACCGGCGGGCGGCCGGCCCGGACCACGCTCCGGCTTCCCACGGCGGCAGGGTCAAGCCCCGCGGTGCGTGACAAGGGCTGTTGACCTTCCCATGATGGGAGGCCGGAGGCTGACCCTACCCCAGGCAGGAGCAAGCCATGACCACCCCGCTTCCGATCCCCCCCACCGACGCCGCCAGCCGCTTCCGCTTCTGCGTGACCGGCATGACCTGCGCATCCTGCGCGGGCCGCGTCGAAAAGGCCCTGGCCAAGGTGCCGGGCGTGCTGTCGGCCAGCGTGAACCTGGCCACCGAAACCGCTGACGTCGGCACCGACGGCAGCGTGTCGGCCGCCGCCATCACCGCGGCGGTGGAAGGCGCCGGTTACGGCGTCGCCATCGAGGAGGTCTCGATGGCCATCCTCGGCATGACCTGCGCGTCCTGCGTCGGGCGCGTGGAAAAGGCGCTGGCAAAGGTGTCCGGCGTGTTGTCCGCCAGCGTCAACCTGGCCACCGAAGCCGCCAGCGTCCGCGTCACCGCCGGCACGCCGCGCGAGGCGCTGGTGCAGGCCGTGGCCGCCGCGGGCTACGAGGTGGCGCCGGAACCGGAGCCGCCCGCTGCAGGCGCCGGCGCCGCGTCCACTCCCCCGCCCGCCCAGGTCGCCGCTCACGACCGCGAACGCCGCCACCTCATCCTCGCCGCCCTGCTCTCCCTGCCACTGGCCGTGCCCATGCTCGGCATGCCTTTCGACCAGCACTGGGCCCTGCCCGGCTGGTGGCAGCTGGCCTTGGCCACGCCGGTGCAGTTCTGGCTTGGTGCGCGTTTTTATCGTGCCGCGTGGAAAGCGCTCAAAGCCCGCGCCGGCAACATGGACCTGCTGGTCGCGCTGGGCACCAGCGCCGGTTACGGCCTGAGCCTCTACCACCTGCTTTTCACCCAACCGCACCACGGCGAACCACCGCTGTATTTCGAAGCCTCGGCAGTGATCATCACGCTCATCCTGATGGGCAAGTGGCTCGAGGCCCGCGCCAAGCGCCAGACCACCGAGGCGATCCGCGCGCTGCAGGCGCTGCGGCCCGCCACTGCGCGCGTGCGCCATG
Organism: Arenimonas sp.; assembly: GCA_003497545.1. Taxonomy (GTDB): domain Bacteria; phylum Pseudomonadota; class Gammaproteobacteria; order Xanthomonadales; family Xanthomonadaceae; genus Arenimonas. The sequence goes on from DNNT01000179.1 coordinate 4,647, forward strand.
CCGGCGGGNNGGCCAGCGTGGTGGTCGGCGACCACGTGGTCGTGCGCCCGGGCGAACGTTTCCCGGTGGACGGCGAAGTCATCGAAGGCCGCAGCCACAGCGACGAATCGCTGGTGAGCGGTGAATCGCTGCCGGTGGCCAAGGAGCCCGGCGACCGCGTCACCGGCGGCGCGGTGAACGCCGAAGGCCTCGTCGTGGTGCGCACCACCGCGGTGGGCGCGGAATCGGCGCTGGCGCGCATCATCCGCCTGGTCGAGGACGCGCAGGCGAAGAAGGCGCCGATCCAGCGCATCGTCGACCGCGTGAGCGCGGTGTTCGTGCCGGTGGTG
>DNNT01000179.1:5054-5196 GCA_003497545.1 Arenimonas sp.
TCGACAAGACCGGCACGCTCACCGCCGGGCAGCCGCGCGTGGTGGCCGTGGAAGCGCTGGATGCCGGCCCCGACGCAGTGCTGTCTGAAGCCGCCGCGCTGCAGTCCGGCAGCGAACACCCGCTGGCGCGCGCGGTGCTGGA
>DNNT01000010.1 GCA_003497545.1 Arenimonas sp.
GTGATCTACGAAGAGTTCAAGGGCACCGGCAACAGCGAGGTGCACCTGGACCGCCGCATTGCCGAGAAGCGCGTCTACCCGGCCATCAACATCAACCGCTCGGGCACCCGTCGCGAAGAGCTGCTGATCGAGCCGGACATGCTGCAGAAGATCTGGATCCTCCGGAAGCTGCTGCACCCGATGGACGAGCTGGCCGCCATGGAGTTCCTGCTCGACAAGATGAAGAACACCAAGTCCAACGACGAGTTCTTCTCTTCGATGAAGCGCTGAGGCACCCCCGCGCCAAAAACGAAAACGCCGGCCACTGGCCGGCGTTCTTGTTCCGCGCCCGCGAAGGCTTCACTTCCCGGGCAGCCCCAGCGGCGTAAGCAGCCGCAGCCTTGCCGAACCGCGTTCGCCGGAATCGGCCAGTTCGATCGGCGCCTGCGCGGCCGAGGCCGCCACCACCCAGGCCGGCACCTCCACCGGCACCGGGCGCACGCGCGTCCAGCGCCGTTCCTCGCGCGACTGGCCGGGGGCGAGGTAGCGCACGGGGATGCGCACCAGTTCGCCGGGGGCCACGTCCTTGAGCGTCCAGTACTTGATGGCGGCCAGCGTGGCGCGCTGGAACTGGTTGGCGAAGCGCCGGCCCTGCGCGCCGGGGTCGGGCCCGGTGAGGTGCAGGTACTCGGTGGCGGCTTCGGTGGGCCTGCCTTCGGCGTCCACCCGGGCCGCCACCACCACCAGCGCGCCGATGCCGGTGAGGGCCGCGTCGCGCGGGTACAGCGGCGCGCGCAGGCTGGGCACCTTGCCGGGGCCACGGTAGGTTTCCGGATCCAGGAACACCGCGCGCTGGACGGCGAAGCTGGCGGTGCGCGCCTCGTCGTCGCGTTCGGCCAGCAGGTCCAGGCGCATGCGTCCGCGGGCGCTGATGGGCTGTCCCTGCACGCGCACCGGCTCGAACTTCCACTCGCGCACCTTGGCCTCGTAGCCGCGGCGCACGTCCTCGCCCAGCCAGCCGGCGTCCTTGAACGCCACCTCCAGCACCTGCCCCTGCGGGCCAATGACGAGCTCCCCTTCGAGCTGCGCGGTGAACCGCGCCGGCTCCGCGGCCTGCGCCAGCCCCGAGGCCAGCCACAGCGCGCACAGCAATCCAGCAAGACGCATGTCTTCCCTCCCCCCCGGGCACCGCGGGAGTAGAACACCGGCGCCACCCCCGTTCAATGCCACGTTTGCGCGGCGCATAATCGGCCAATGCATGGATCCGGCGGCTACCTCGGCATCATCCTCGTCTTCCTGGTCGCCGCGGTGGTGGCGGTGCCGCTGTTCCGGCGCCTGGGCCTGGGCGCGATCCTGGGCTACCTGGCCGCCGGCGTCGCCATCGGCCCCGACGGCCTGAAGCTGGTGCCCGACCCCGAGGACGTGCTGGCCGCGTCCGAATTCGGCGTGGTGATGCTGCTCTTCATCATCGGCCTGGAACTGAGCCCGCCGCGCCTGTGGGTGATGCGCCGGCAGGTGTTCGGCACCGGCGGCCTGCAGGTGCTGCTGTCGGCGCTGGCCATCGGCCTGGTCGCCAGCCTGCTGGCCGACGGCTGGAAGGCGCCGTTCGTGATCGGCATGGGCCTGGCGCTGTCGTCCACCGCCGTGGGCCTGCAGCTGCTGGCCGAACGCAAGGAACTGTCGAGCCACCACGGGCGGGTGGCCTTCGCCATCCTGCTGTTCCAGGACCTGGTGGCCATCCCGCTGCTGGCCGCCATTCCGCTGCTGGGCGCGGCCAAGGCGCTGGAGCGCTCGGCGCCGCCGGTCGATGCGGTGGTCACCGCGGTGGCGGCGATCCTGGCGGTGGTCATCGGCGGGCGCTTCCTGTTGCGGCACCTGCTGCGGGNNGGCCTGGGCGCCTTCCTGGCCGGCGTGCTGCTGGCCGAGTCGGAATTCCGGCACGAGCTCGAGTCGCACATCGAACCCTTCAAGGGCCTGTTCCTGGGCCTGTTCTTCATTGCCATCGGCATGAGCATCGACCTCAACGTCATCGCCGACGAACCGGCGCTGATCGCCGGCGGCGTGCTGGCGCTGCTGGCGGCCAAGACGCTGATCCTGGTGGCAGTGGGGCGGCTGGCCGGCGGCGTGTCGCTGCGCAGCGCGCTGATGCTGGGCGCGGTGCTGGCGATGGGCGGCGAGTTCGGCTTCGTGGTGTTCGCCGAGGCGCTCAAGGCCGGGCTGGTCGATGCGGCGACGCGCGACAAGCTGTTCGTGGTGATCGGCCTGTCCATGGCCGCCACGCCGCTGGCGATGATGGCGGTGGCGCGCTGGCTGCGCGAGCACCCCGAGGTGGAAGCCGAGCGCGCGCCCGACCCGATCGACCACGAACATCCGCGGGTGATCATCGCCGNNTGGAGAACAGCGCCGAGCAGGTGGATTTCTCGCGCCGCTTCGGCAACAAGATCTACTTCGGCGACCCGGCCCGGCCCGAACTGCTGCGCGCCGCGCACGCCGACCGCGCCGAGGTGTTCGTACTCACCACCGATGACCCCGACGCCAACCTGCGCACCGCGCGTCTGGTCAAGCGCATGTACCCGCACCTGAAGGTCTACGCCCGCGCCCGCAACCGCCAGCACGCCTTCAAGCTGATGGACATGGACGTGGACGTGACCCGTGAAACCTTCCACTCCAGCCTGGCCATGGGCCGCAAGGTGATGCAGGCGCTGGGCGTGCCGGAAGACGAAGCCGCGCGCAACACCGACCGCTTCCGCGAGCACGACGAAGCCCTGCTGCGCCGCCAGCACCTGGTGTACGACGACGAGGCGGCGCTGGTGGCGTCGTCGCACGAAGCTCTGCGCGACCTGGAAACCCTGTTCGAGGCCGACACCGCACCCGAGCCCGGCGAGGGCGAACCGCGCCGCTGATCAGCGCGGGCGCTTGGGGCCGTTGTCGTCGCCCGCCGCCGGTTCGCGCAGGAAACGCGCCAGCGAGGGCGTGCCGGCGCTGCGGGCCGGTTCGAATTCCGCCGCCACGTCGACGAAGCCGCGCAGCACCGCCAGGTCGTGCGGGGTGCGGCCGAGTGCGTCGCGCGCCTGGCGGTCGGCGCCTTCGCGCAGCAGGCGCTGCACCACGCGGGGCAGGCCGTGCAGCGCCGCCAGGTGCAGCGGCGTGAGGCCGCGCGAATCCTGCGCGTCGAGCGCCACGCCCTCGCCCAGCAGGCGGTCGAGCGCGGCCAGCAGCACGTCCTCGTCGCAGGCGGTGCCGGGTTCGGCGCGCGCGCCGAGCAGCAGCAACAGCGGCGTCTGGCCGGCGGCGCTGGGTGAATCGGGTTCGACGTCCGCCAGCAGCAGCACGTCCACCAGGGCCAGCACGCGCTGGCGGTCGCGCGAGGAGAAGGCATGCAGCGCGGCGCAGTGCAGCGGCGCCAGGCCCTGGGCGTCGCGCGCCTCGGGGTTGGCGCCGTGCGCGAGCAGGCGCGAGATGATCTCTGGCTGGCCCAGCGCGGCCGCCAGCATCAGCGGCGTGACCTGGCCGGGCAGCGGCAGGTCGGGTTCGGCGCCGGCGCGCAGGAGCTGGTCGACCACGCCGGCGTGGCGCATGCTGATCGCCGCCGACAGCGGCGTGGCACCGGTGCGCGCGGCGATGCGGGTGTCGGCGCCGCGCGCCAGCAGCAGCGCCACCACGGCCTCGTGGCCACCGCCGGCGGCGCGCAGCAGGGCGCTGCAGCCCTGCGCGTCCACGGCGTCCACCGGCAGGCCGAGTTCGAGCAGGCGGCGCACCGCTTCCTCGTCGCCGGCCATGGCCGCGGCGGGCAGGTCGGACGGTTGCAGGGCACGGCCCGGCAGCTGCCATTGGCGCCATTCCAGCCAGTGCGAGAGTTCGCGGCGGTCGGCGGCCAGCGCCAGGCCCAGCGGCGTCTGGCCGTCGGGCGCGCACAGCGCCGGCGAGGCGCCGTGGCGGATCATGATGCGCAGCGCGCCCTCGCGGCCCAGCGCGGCGGCGGCGTGCAGCGGCGTGTGGCCACGGCCGTCGCGGGCGTTCGGGTCCACGCCCATCGCCAGCAGCGCTTCGGCCAGGCGCAGCCAGCCCAGGCGGATGGCCAGGCCCAGCGGCGGGTCGGACGGCGCGCCGCCGAAGGCATCGGCGCCACGCTCGAGCAGGCTCAGCGCCAGCTGCTCATGGCCGCGGGTGACGTGTTCGCCGTCCAGGCAGGCCTGCAGCCAGCGCGCCAGGCCACCACGCCCGCCCACCGGCTGGGCGCGTTCGAGCAGTCGCTGCAGCGCCGCGCTGGCGTGGCCGCCGCGGCCGAGCAGATGGGTGAGCACGGTACCGTCGGCGTCCAGCCAGGTGTCGGCGCTGGCGCCGTGGCGCAGCAGCCAGTCGAAGCGCGGCAGGTCGGGTTCGCCGGCGAATTCCAGCAGCAGCGCGGCCAGGCCGGCGGCGTCGGGGCCGGCGCCGAGGCGCAGCATGGCTTCGGCCGATTCCATGCGGTCGGCCACCAGGGCCTCGCGCAGCAGTTCGCGCGGGCTCTTTTCGAAATGGCCGCCGGCCAGGCCCTCGGCCACGCTGNNGCGCGGCGGCCGTCCTGGTCGCGCTGCTCGGGGTCCACGCCCATCGCGATCAGGTGCCGCACCAGCTCGGGGCCGGCCTCGGATTCCGCCGCCAGCACCAGCGCGTTGCGGCCGCGCGCGTCCACCGCGGCCACGTCCGGGCGCGCCTGCGCGAGGCGGGCGAGGACCGCGGCCTGGGCGTTGCGGGCGGCTTCGAGCAGCGGCGTCAGGCCGTCTTCGTCGCGGGCATTGCGGTCGGCGCCGGCGTCGAGCAGGCAGCCGACGATCTCGACGTGCCCGGCGGCGCAGGCCACGTGCAGGGCGCTGCGCTGGCGTTGGCCGCGGGCGTCCACGCGCGCCTTGTGGCGCAGCAGCAGCTGCACGCCGGCCGGGTCGTCGTCGCCGGCCGCGGCGGCCAGCAGCGCCGGCTGGCCGCCCTTGGGCTCGGGCTTGGCGCCGCGTTCGATCAGGAAACGCGCCAGCCGCCAGTTGCCGCAGGCGCAGGCCACGCCCAGCGGGCTGAAGCCTTCGGCGTTGAGCGCTTCGAGCACGGCGCCCGCGTCGAGCAGCAGCGCCGCCACGCCCGGGTCGGTGCTGCGCGCGGCGTGGTGCAGGGCGGTATTGCCTTCGGCATCGGCGTGGCGCGGGTCGGCGCCGTTGGCGAGCAGGGTCATCACCGCCTCGGGGCGGCCGTGCCAGCTGTCGCGGGTGGCGGCGAGCAGCGGGGTGAGGCCCGCGTGTTCGGCGTTGAGGTCGACGCCGCGGGCGATCAGCTGGCGCAGCAGGCGCAAGTCGCCGAGCAGGGCCGCGAGCATCGGCAGGCTGCGCTGGTCGCGGTCGGCGGCGTCGGGCAGGGCTTCCGGGTCGGCGCCGTCCTCGAGCGCGGCCAGCGCGGCTTCGATGCGGCCGGCGCGGGTGGCGGCGTACAGGCGCGCGTCGGGATCACTGGCCTCGATCGGCGCCGGCAGGTCGGCATCGTCGTCGTCGCCGATGATCGGCAGGTTGGCCNNGGGCGCCGGCGGTTCGGTGCCGAATCGCTGCGCCACCGCATGTGCCAGCAGCGAAACCAGCGCGAACGCGGCCACCAGCCCCGGTCGCGGGCCCGGCGGCACCAGGCCCGGCCAGGCCAGGGCCAGCGCGCCGGCCAGCACCACGAAAACTGCAGCCGCGACCAGGAAACCCCGCCCCGCCTCGGCAATGCCGCCGTTGCCCACCTGCGCCGCCAGCGCCGACAGGCTGCCGCCGCTGCGCTCGGCCTGGCCGAACGCGGGCCAGGCGCGCCACAGCAGCAGCAGGGCGATGCCCGACAGCGTGCCCAGGCCCAGCGCCGCGGGCAGGCTGCCGGTTTCCAGCAGCGCCGCCAGCGGCCAGCCGGCGGCGAGCAACAGCATCACGCCGCCCAGGCCCCAGAGCAGGGCCAGCGCGAACAGGTCGCGCTGCAGCACCGGCGCCGGCAGGGCCGGGCGCAGGCCGCGCACGCGGGACAGTCCCAGCGCCAGCGCCGGCTGCGCCAACCAGGCGCCGACGACGGCGGCGGGATGCGCCAGCAGCAGCGTGGCGGAAAGCGCGAGCCCCAGCGCCAGCCAGGCCCAGGCCAACCCGGGGCGGCCGGCTTCAGCCATCGACCATCGGGTCCAGCACGGTGGGCGGGAACTGCAGGTGGAAGCCGTGCGTGTCCAGGTTCGCGCGCACCACCGCGGGGTCGCTCTGCGCCAGGCGGCGGCCTTCGACCAGGGCGAACTCGAGCACGAACACCAGCTGGCCCAGCGGCGCCAGCACCGGCGGCGGGACGGCCGCGAAATCGTCCCGCTTGCGCAGGTAGAGATAGGTGTCGGGTTTGCGCAGGGATTTGTAGACGTAGGTTTGCATGGGGGCGCCGCGCGGGTTGCCGGGGATTGTCGCCGCAAACGCCAGGTGGGAAAAGCCGCACACGCGGCCGCCCCGCCGGCTTTGTTAGGCTTGCCGGCCTGCCTGATCCCGGGAGCCACCATGCGACTTCGCCTCACCCCCTTCGTCCTGCTGCTCGCCGCCGCGCTGCCGGCCGCTGCCCAGCCCGCGCTCACGCTGGACCAGGCCATGGCCCACCCGGACTGGATCGGGCCGCCGGTGGAGTCGGCCTGGTGGTCGCTGGACGGCCAGCGCGCCTACTACACGCTCAAGCGCGAAGGCTCGCCGGTGCGCGACACCTGGACCGTGCCCGTGGCCGGCGGCGAGCCGGCGAAGCTGGAAGGCGCGGCGCTGGCCGAGCTCGACGCCGCCAACCCCCGCTTTGACGCGGCGCGCCGGCAGGCGGTGTTCGTGCGCAACGGCGACGTGTTCCTGCGCGTGCTGGGCGGCCCGCTGCTGCAGCTCACCCGCAGCAGCGAAGCCGAGGACGGCGCGCGTTTCGCCGCCGATGGCCGCAGCGTGCTCTGGCGCGTGGGCAACGACTGGTTCCGCTGGTCGCCCGATACGCGCCTGGTGCAGCCGGTGGCGCTGCCGCGCGCCGAAAAGGACCCGGCCGCCGCGCCGGAAGCCGACGCCCTGCGCGAGCACCAGCTGCGCCTGAGCGCCCAGCTGGCGCGCGAAAAGGCCTTCCGCGACGCCCAGCGCGAAAACGCCGAAGCCCTGCGCAAGGCCGACCCGACCCGCCCCGCCGCGCCGGTGTACCTCGGCGACAAGATCGAGATCGCCGACAGCGCGCTGTCGCCCGACGGCCGCTGGCTGCTCGTGGTCACCCAGGCCAAGGGCGCCGACAAGGGCCGCGCCGGCAAGATGCCGAAGTACGTGACCGAATCGGGTTACGAGGAAGCCGAGGACGTGCGCGTGCGCGTCGGCCGCAACCCGCCGCAGGGCCAGCAGCTGGCGCTGGTGGAACTGGCCACCGGCCAGGTGCGCGAACTGCCGCTGGCCACGCTGCCGGGCATCTCCAGCGACCCGCTGGCCGACCTGCGCAAGGCCGCCGGCCTGGAAGCCTTCAAGGGCGAACGCGCGGTGCGCTTCGACGCCCTGCAGTGGAGCGACGACGGCGGCAACGTGGCCGTGATGGCGCGCGCGGTGGACAACAAGGACCGCTGGATCGCCACCGTCGATTTCGCGGGCGGCAAGCTGGTGCCCGCGCACCGGCTCACCGACCCGGCCTGGATCAACTGGAACTTCAACGACTTCGGCTGGCTGCCGGGCGGCCGCACGCTGTGGCTGCTGTCGGAGGAGTCGGGCTATTCGCACCTGTACACCGTGGTGCCGGGCCAGCGCGCCAGCCGACTGACGTCGGGCCGCTGGGAGGCGTCGTCGCCGCAGTGGTCGCCGGACGGCAGCACCGCGTATTTCCTGTGCAACCGCGAGTGGCCGGGTGACTACGAGGTGTGCGCGGTGCCCAGCACCGGCGGCGAGGTGCGCGAAGTGACGGCGCTCGACGGCGTCGAGGACTTCAGGCTCTCGGCCGACGGCAGCCGCCTGCTGCTGCGCTGGTCGTCGCACCACACCCCGGCCCAGCTGGCCGTGCAGCCGGTCGCCGGCGGCAAGGCGGTGAAGCTCACCGACACCCGCAGCGACGACTACAGGTCGCGCGCCTGGCTGGCGCCGAAAATGGTGCAGGTGCCGTCCACGCACGGCGCCGGCAGCGTCTGGGCCAAGCTCTACCGCCCGGAAACGCTGGAGCCGGGCCGCAAGTACCCGGTGGTGATGTTCGTGCACGGCGCGGGTTACCTGCAGAACGTGCACGCGCGTTTCCCGGTGTACTTCCGCGAGCAGATGTTCCACCAGCTGCTGGTCGAACGCGGCTTCATCGTGCTCGACATGGACTTCCGCGCCTCCGAGGGCTACGGCCGCGACTGGCGCACCGCCATTTACCGCCGCATGGGCCACCCGGAGCTCGAGGACTACGTCGACGGCGTGAAGTACATGGTGGCCCAGCACCAGGGCGATGCCGACAACGTGGGCATCTACGGCGGCAGCTACGGCGGCTTCATGAGCTTCATGGCGCTGTTCCGCGCGCCCGAGGTGTTCAAGGCCGGTGCCGCGCTGCGTCCGGTCACCGACTGGACCAGCTACAACCACGAATACACCTCGAACATCCTCAACACGCCCGAGCTCGACCCCGAGGCCTACAAGCGCAGCTCGCCGATCGAATACGTGGAAAACCTGCGCGGCCACCTGCTGATCAGCCACGGCATGATCGACGACAACGTCTTCTACCAGGACTCGGTGCGCCTCTCGCAGCGCCTGATCGAGCTCAGGAAGGCGAACTGGACCCTGGCCAGCTACCCGCTCGAACGCCACGCCTACCAGCACCCGGAAAGCTGGTACGACCAGTACCGCCGCATCCTCGAACTCTTCGAGGACAACCTGAAGTAAAGAGCGGGTTTGCCACGGATTTGCGCGGATG
>DNNT01000121.1 GCA_003497545.1 Arenimonas sp.
CGCCGGGTCGAGATCGCCCGCGCCCTGGCCGCCAAACCCCGCTTCATGCTGCTCGACGAACCCTTCGCCGGCGTCGACCCGATTTCGGTCGGCGAGATCCAGAAGATCGTCCGCCACCTCAAGGGCCGCGGCATCGGCGTGCTCATCACCGACCACAACGTGCGCGAGACCTTGGGTATCTGCGACCACGCGTATATCCTCAACGCTGGCACGGTACTTGCCCAAGGCACGCCCGAGGCGGTGCTGGCCAACCCCGACGTGCGTCGCGTCTACCTGGGCGAATCCTTCCGCCTGTAGCCCCGGCGCCGCCGCCCCCGCGGAGCGCCATGAAGCCGACCCTCCAGACCCGCCTAGGCCAGCAGCTCTCCCTGACGCCCCAGCTGCGCCAGGCGATCCGGCTGCTGCAGCTGTCGGCCGTGGAACTGGAGGCCGAGCTCAACCAGGCCCTGGAATCGAACCCCCTGCTCGAACGCGAGGACGAGCCCGAGGCCGGCTTCGGCGACGCCCCCGACGGTGACAAGTTGCCCGACGCGCCCAGCGGCGAAGAAGCCGGCGACAGCCCCGACAGCGGCGACTTCGACCCCGGCGAAAGCATCGAGTGGTACGAAGCCAGCGCCGGCGAACGCCGCGGCGGCGACGACGAACCCGAGGAACTCACCGCCGCCGCCCCGGTGGACCTGCACGCCCACCTGCTCTGGCAGTTGCGCCTGAGCCACCTGGGCCCGCGCGACCTCGTCATCGGCCAGGCCCTGATCGAAGCGATCAACGACGATGGCTACCTGGAAGGCCCGCTGGCCGACATCCAGGCCGCGCTTTTGCCGGAGATAACCGCCGATGAGGCGGAAATCGAGACTGTTCTCCACATCATCCAGCACTTCGACCCGGTCGGCGCCGGCGCCCGCTGCCTGTCGGAATGCCTGCGGGTGCAGCTGAGCCTGCTCAGCCCCGACACCCCGGGCCTGGACCTGGCCCGTCGCCTGGCCCGCGAGCACCTCGACGCCCTCGCCCGCCAGGGCGCCGCCCGCCTGGCCAGCCAGCTGGGCTGCGCCGCCGAGGCCATGGACCAGGCCGTCGCCCTGCTGCGCACCCTCGACCCCAAGCCCGGCGCCCAGGTCGGCGGCGGCGAGGCCGAATACATCGCCCCCGACGCCATCGCCTTCCGCCAGGGCGGCGTCTGGCGGGNNGCCTGGCCATCAACCGCCACTACGAGCGCCTGATCGGCAAGGCCAGCCGCGAGGACGACAGCTACCTGCGCGGCCAGCTGCAGGAGGCCCGCTGGCTGATCAAGAGCCTCGAGACCCGCGCCGACACGCTGGTGCGCGTGGCCCGGGCCATCGTGCGCCAGCAGAGCGCCTTCCTCGACCACGGCCACGAGGCCATGCGCCCGCTGACCCTGCGTGAAGTCGCCGAGGAACTGGGCCTGCACGAATCCACCATTTCCCGCGCCACCACCCGCAAGTACCTGCGCACCCCGCGCGGCACCTTCGAGTTCAAGCACTTCTTCAGCTCGGGCATCGCCACCGACCACGGCGGCGCCGCCTCGGCCACCGCCATCCAGGCCATGCTGCGCAAGCTCATCGACGCCGAGAACCCGCGTAACCCGCTGTCCGACCAGCGCCTGGCCGAAACCCTGAAGGGCGAAGGCATCCCCGTGGCCCGCCGGACCGTGGCAAAATACCGGGAAGCAATGAACATCCCCGCTTCCAACGAGCGGCAACGGCTGGCCTGAGGCCCGACACCATGGCAGACGCCAGCCTGCGCAGCGAAGCGCGATTCCTTTCCCAAACTTGACGCCGGTCACGCCCGATTAGCATCTGGCGTGATTACCTGTAGCTGCACCCAACGAAGGAGGATCGTAACCATGCGGATCGACATCAGCGGCCACCAGATCGACGTCACCCCGGCCCTTCGCGACTACGTGAACGACAAGCTCGCGCGCGTCACCCGCCACTACGACCACCACGCCGAGGCCCGTGTCCTGCTCTCGGTGGACAAGCTCGAGCAGCGCGCCGAGGCCACCATCGGCACCCCCGGCAAGACGCTGCACGCGGACGCCGTGGCCCCGGACATGTACGCCGCCATCGACCTGCTGGCCGACAAGCTCGACCGCCTGCTGATCAAGCAGAAGGAAAAGATGACCGACCACCACCGCGGTGAGTCGGCGGCGCGTTCGGACAGCTTCGGCTGAACCATGCACCTGCTCGACCTGCTGAGCCCGGGGCGAGTGAAGGCCCTGGGTCCCGTCACCGGCAAGAAGCGCCTGCTCGAGCAGGTGGCGAAGCTGCTGGCTGACAGCCCCGAGGTCGAGCGCGCCGTGTTCGACGCCCTGGTTGGCCGGGAACGCCTCGGCAGCACGGGCCTCGGGCACGGCGTGGCCATCCCGCACGGCCGCAGCGGCAAGGTGTCCACCGCGGTGGGCGCCTTCCTGCGATTGGGCGAACCGGTGGACTTCGGCGCGCCAGACGGCCAGCCGGTGGACCTGGTGTTCGCGCTGGTCGTGCCCGAACACTTCGCGTCCCAGCACCTGATGCTGCTCTCGCAGCTGGCCGAGATGTTCGGCGAACAGGCCTTCCGCGACCAGCTGCGCACGGCGCGCGATTCGGCCGCGCTCTACGCCCTGCTGTCGGACTGGCAGTCCGCCCACGCGGACGGCGCCGGATTCCATGGCCGACCGCCTGCGCGCCCGCGAACTCTTCTCGGAGCTGGGCGAACGCCTCGAACTGCGCTGGATCGCCGGCCAGCGCGGCGGCGAGCGGGTGATCGAACGCGGCGAACACCTTTCCCGCCGGCCTTCGCTGGCCGGCTATCTCAACGTCATCCACCCGAACAAGGTGCAGATCGTCGGTTCCGCCGAACTGGCCTGGCTCGACGGCCTGGACGCGCGCACGCGCTGGGAAGTGCTGCAGAAGATCATGCAGTCGCGGCCGCTGGCGATGGTGATCACCCAGGACCAGCCCTGCCCGGCCGACCTGCGCGACGCGGTGGAGGAATCGGACACGCCGCTGTGGGTGTCGCCGCGGCGCGGCTACGAACTGCTGAACCTGCTGCAGTACCACCTGGCGCGCGCGCTGGCGCCGCGGGTGACGTTGCACGGCGTGTTCATGGAAATCTATTCGATCGGCGTGCTGGTGACGGGCGATTCCGGCGCGGGCAAGAGCGAGCTCGCGCTCGAGCTGATCAGCCGTGGCCACCGCCTGGTGGCCGACGACGCGCCCGAGTTCACCCAGATCGCGCCCGACGTGCTCGACGGCACCTGCCCCGAGCTGCTGCAGGACCTGCTGGAAGTGCGCGGCCTGGGCGTGCTCAACATCCGCGAGATGTTCGGCGACACGGCGGTGAAACGTAACAAGTACCTGCGCCTGATCGTGCACCTGGAGCGCGCGCCCGAGCTTTCCAACGAAGCCATGGCGCGCATCACCGGCGAATCGGGCAGCCGCAAGGTGCTCGACCTGGACGTGCCGGTGGTGCAGCTGCCGGTCGCCGCGGGCCGCAACCTGGCCGTGCTCACCGAGGCCGCGGTGCGCCTGCACCTGCTGCGCAGCAAGGGCATGGACCCGGCCGCGGCCTTCCTGGCCCGGCACACGGCCTTCCTGCAACAAGGGGAAACTTCGTGAGCGAACCCGTCCGTCCGCTGCTGATCGTGGTCACCGGCCTCTCCGGCTCGGGAAAATCCGTGGCGCTCAAGACGCTCGAGGACCTCGACGTCTACTGCACCGACAACCTGCCGGTGGAACTGCTGCCGGACTTCGTGAAGTCGGTGGCGGGCGACGGCCGCAACATGGCGCGCATGGCGGTGGGCATCGACGTGCGCAACGCCTCCGACCTGGCGCGCATCCCGGAATGGCTGTCGGCGGTGGGTTCGCTGGGTTTCGACTACAAACTGGTGTTCTTCGACACCCGCGACGAAGTGCTGCTCAAGCGTTACTCCGACACGCGCCGCAAGCACCCGCTGAGCCACGGCGGCCTGGCTCTGGCCGACGCGATCGAGCTCGAACGCCTGCGCCTGCGCCCGCTGCAGGCGATCGCCGACCTGGTGATGGACACGTCGGAAATGAACGTGCACCAGATGCGCCGGCAGGTGACGACCGCGGTGGGCGTGGGCACCACCCGCGGCATGTCGCTGCTGTTCGAATCCTTCGCCTACAAGCGCGGCCTGCCGGCCGACGCCGACTTCGTTTTCGACGCCCGCGCCCTGCCCAACCCGCACTGGGACGCACGCCTGCGCCCGCTCTCGGGCCGCGACGCGGCGGTGCGCGAGCACCTGGACCAGGACCCGGTGGTCCAGGAATTCGTGGCCCACGTCCAGGCCTTCCTGGAAACCTGGGTGCCGCGCTTCGAAGCCGAAACCCGCAGCTACCTCACCATCGCCTTCGGCTGCACCGGCGGCCGCCACCGCTCGGTCTACCTGGCCGAACGCCTCGCCGCCCACTGCCGCGCCCACGGCCGCGAGGGCGTGCTGACCTTCCACCGCGAGCTGGAGTGACCGTTTGGGCTTGCCCTTTGGCAAGCAGGTCACTTGCTCGCGGGCGGTTGTTTTCGGCAGGCGTCATCGCGCACAGANNTGCGGCAGCGTGCACACACCTCTATGGATGAAGCGGAGGCAGGATGCCGTAGCGGCCGCGCCTCGATGGGCAGGACGCCGCGTCGAGGCGCGGGCAGCCATAGAGGTGTGTGCGCGATGACGCCTGCCGAGCACACCCGCCCGCGAGCAAGTGACCTGCCTGGCAAAGCCAGGCCAGGCCAGAGATTCCGGATCCCCGGGGGGCTCTGGTAATGTCACCGCATGTCCGTCGGGATACTACTGCTGAGCCATGAAGGCGTCGGTGACGCCCTGCTGGCGGCCGCGCGCCGGCTGCTGGGCGCCTTGCCACTGGCCACGGAGTCGTTCGGCCTGCCCTGGGACGGCGACCCGGCAGGGATGTTGCCCGCCGCAAGCGCCGCGCTGCGCAAGGTGGACAGCGGCGACGGCGTGCTGGTGCTGAGCGACCTGTACGGCGCCAGCCCCGCCCGCCTGGCCGAAAAGCTCGTGCACCTGGGCACGCCCGCGCGCCGCGTCAGCGGCCTGTCGCTGCCCATGCTGCTGCGCGTGCAGAACTATCCCGAACTCGATCTCGATGAACTCGCGCGCACGGCCGCCGCCGGCGCACGCAATGGCGTGGTGGTGGACGATGCTTGAGCGTGAACTGCAGGTCAGCAACAAACTCGGCCTGCACGCGCGCGCCGCGGCGAAACTCGTCCAGCTCCTTTCCGGCTTCCAGTCGCAGGTGACGCTGCTCGGCCGCGGCCGCGAGGTCAACGCCAAGTCCATCATGGGCGTGCTGCTGCTGGCCGCCGCGCCCGGCGCCACCCTGGTGATGCGTGCCGAGGGCGTCGACGAAGCCGAAGCCCTGGCCGCCGCCGCCGCGCTGTTCGAGCGCGGTTTCGACGAGGACGGCTGATGCGGCGCGCGCTGCGCGGCGTGGGCGCCTCGCGCGGAATCGCGCTCGGGCGGGCCCGCGTCTGCCAGCCGCAGGCATTGGCGGNNGGCGGTCGAAGAAACACGCATCGAAGCCGGCGAAGTCGCCGGCGAGCTGGCGCGCCTGCATGCCGCGCTCGACGTCGCCCGCGCCGAACTGCGCGGCCTGCGCGAGCGCCTGCACGGCGCGCTGGCGCAGGAAGTGGGCGAGTTCATCGACCTGCACGCCATGATCCTCGACGACCCCGAGCTGCTGCAGGGCCTCGACGACCTCGTGCGCACCGGCCGCTACGGCGCCGACTACGCCCTGAAGCTGCAGCGCGACCGCCTCGCCGCCGTGTTCGAGGGCATGGACGACGACTACTTCCGCAGCCGGCGCGAAGACCTCGACCACGTCATCGGCCGCGTGCATGCCGCCCTGCACCGGCGGGAAAACGGCAACGGCGGCGGCCTGTCGGGCGAGATCCTGGTCTGCGAATCGGTGGCGCCCTCGGAGCTGGCCGAATGGCAGGCGCGCGGCGTGGTGGCCGTGGTCACCGCCACCGGC
>DNNT01000231.1 GCA_003497545.1 Arenimonas sp.
CAGGATGTCGCGGTCCTTGCAGGTGCCCGGCTCGGATTCGTCCGAGTTGCACAGGATGTACTTCTGGCCCGGCGCCGAGCGCGGCATGAAGCTCCACTTCAGGCCGGTCGGGAAGCCTGCGCCGCCGCGGCCGCGCAGGCCCGACTGCTTGACCATGTCGATGACCGCGGCCGGATCCATCTTCTCGGACAGGATCTTGCGCCAGGCGGCGTAACCGCCGGTCTTGAGGTAGTTCTCGTACGACCAGGGCTTGTCGAAGTGCAGCGTCGTGTAGACGACGTTGTGCTCCTGCGGCGCCGGGCCGACCGGGCCGTAGCCCTCGGAATAGTGGGAATGGTGCGCCATCGCCTCGATCACTCCAGTCCGTCGAGCAGCTTGTCCACCTGCTCGGTGGTCAGCTTCTCGTGGTAATGCCCGTCGATCAGCATCACGGGCGCGGCGGCGCAGGCGGCCACGCACTCTTCCTCGACTTTCAGGAAGATGCGGCCGTCGGGCGTGCTCTCGCCGTGCTTGATGCCGAGCTTGCGCTCGCAGTGGCGCACCATGTCCTCGGCGCCATTGAGCCAGCAGCTGATGTTGGTGCAGATGGCGACCTTGTGGCGGCCGACCGGCTGCAGGTCGAACATCGAATAGAAGGTGGCGACCTCGTAGGCCCACACCGGCGGGATGCCGAGGTACTTTGCGGTGGCGGCGATGATCTCGTCGCTCAGCCACCCGCCATTCTGCTCCTGCGCGGCCATCAGGCCCTGGATCACGGCCGAACGCTTGCGGTCCGGCGGGAACTTGGCGACCCAGTGGTCGATATGGGCTCGGGTGTCGTCGGTCAGCGCGACCAGGGGGTCGACGTTCTGGCAGGCGGCGAAGTTACCGGTGGCTTTCATCGGTCAGGCAATCCTTAGCGATCGATTTCGCCGAAGACGACGTCGTAGGTGCCGATCATGGCGACCACGTCGGGCAGCATGTGGCCGCGCACGATCGCGTCCATGGACGACAGGTGGGCGAAGCCGGGCGCGCGCAGCTTGAGGCGGAAGGGCTTGTTGGCGCCATCGGAGACGATGTACGCGCCGAATTCGCCCTTCGGGGCCTCGACCGCGGCATAGGCCTCGCCGGCCGGCACGCTGTAGCCTTCGGTGAAGAGCTTGAAGTGATGGATCAGCGCTTCCATGTCGTCCTTCATCTCGGCGCGGCGCGGCGGCGCGACCTTGAAGTTGCGGACCATGACCGGACCAGGGTTGGCGCGCAGCCACTGGACGCACTGCTTGATGATGCGGTTCGACTGGCGCATCTCCTCGACGCGCACCAGGTAGCGGTCGTAGCAGTCGCCCTGCACGCCCACCGGAATGTCGAAGTCCACCTTGTCGTAAGCGGCATAGGGCTGCTTCTTGCGCAGGTCCCAGGCCAGGCCGGAACCACGCAGCATCGGGCCGGTCATGCCCCAGGCCAGCGCCAGGTCGGTCGGCACCACGCCGATGCCGACGGTGCGCTGCTTCCAGATGCGGTTGTCGGTGAGCAGGGTTTCGTATTCGTCGACGCGGCGCGGGAAGTCGTCGCAGAAGGCGTCGAGGAAGTCGAGCATCGAGCCTTCGCGCCACTCGTTCACGCGCTTGAGCTCGGCGCCCTTGCGCCAGGGCGACTCGCGGTACTTCGGCATGGTGTCCGGCAGGTCGCGCGCGACGCCGCCCGGGCGGTAATACGTGGCATGCATGCGCGCGCCGGAGACCGCCTCGTAGCAGTCCATCAGCTCCTCGCGCTCGCGGAAGGCGTACAGGAACACCGCCATCGCGCCGAGGTCGAGGCCGTTCGAGCCGATCCACATCAGGTGATTCAGGATGCGGGTGATCTCGTCGAACATCGTGCGGATGTACTGCGCGCGCTCCGGGGCCTCGATGCCCATGAGCTTCTCGATGGCGCGCACGTAGGCGTGCTCGTTGCACATCATCGAGACGTAGTCGAGCCGGTCCATGTAACCGATGGACTGGTTGTAGGGCTTGGACTCGGCCAGCTTCTCGGTGCCGCGATGCAGCAGGCCCACGTGCGGGTCGGCGCGCTGCACGACTTCGCCGTCCATTTCCAGCACCAGGCGCAGCACGCCGTGCGCGGCCGGGTGCTGCGGGCCGAAGTTGAGGGTGTAGTTGCGGATTTCCTGGGTCATGGCCCGTCAGTCCTTGCTCGGCTGCTCGGTGGCGGCCTGCTGCCAGCGGGAGTCCTCGCGCACCACGCGCGGCACGCCGACGCGCGGCTCGATCGAGACCGGTTCGTAGACCACGCGCTTGCGCTCGGCGTCGTAGCGCACCTCGACGTTGCCGGTCAGCGGGAAGTCCTTGCGGAACGGGTGGCCGACGAAGCCGTAGTCGGTGAGGATGCGGCGCAGGTCCGGGTGGCCTTCGAACACGATGCCGAACAGGTCGAAGCATTCACGCTCGAACCAGTTCGCCACCGGCCACACTTCCACCAGCGAGGAGACCACCGGCAGGCTGTTGTCGGCGGCGAAGCAGCGGATGCGCAGGCGGCGGTTGTGCCGCACCGACATCAGGTGCACCACCACGGCGAAGCGGCGCTCGGGGCCGTTGCCGCGCGGGCGGTTTTCCCAGTCGAAGCGGCCCGGGCCGGCGCCTTCGACGCCGCGCGAGAAGCCTTCGGAGGACACATCGCTGGTGTCCCACTCGTCCTCGCCGTAGCCCAGGTAGTCCACGCCGCACAAGTCGATGAGCTGCTCGAAGCCCATCTCGGCGTCGTCGCGCAGGATGCGCGCGGCCTCGGCCCAGGCTTCGGGCGCGATCTCGACGGTGGTCTCGCCCAGCGCCTCGTGCACGGACACCAGCTTGCCCTGCAGGCGCGCCTTCAGGCGCTCGGTGAAGCTCGTCGTCGGTTCGACCATGGCGTCGGCTGGGTCCTTAGCGGGCGATGGTGTTGGTGCGGCGGATCTTCTTCTGCAGCTGCAGGATGCCGTACACGAGGGCTTCCGCCGTCGGCGGGCAGCCCGGGACGTACACGTCCACCGGCACCACGCGGTCGCAACCGCGAACGACGCTGTAGCTGTAGTGATAATAGCCGCCGCCGTTGGCGCAGCTGCCCATGGAAATGACCCACTTCGGGTCGGGCATCTGGTCGTAGACCTTGCGCAGCGCGGGAGCCATCTTGTTGACCAGGGTGCCGGCGACGATCATCACGTCGGCCTGGCGCGGCGACGGGCGGAAGATCACGCCGTAGCGGTCGAGGTCGAGGCGCGAGGCGCCGGCATGCATCATCTCGACGGCGCAGCAGGCCAGGCCGAAGGTGACCGGCCACATGGAACCCGTGCGGGCCCAGTTGACCAGCGCGTCCACCGAGGTGGTCACGAAGCCGCGCTCGAGCAGCGGGTTGTCGCCTTCCGGACGCAGGATGTCGTCGACCCGCCCTTCCGGGATCGGGTTGTGCATCACGTTCGAGACGGACTGGATCACTCCCATTCGAGCGCTCCCTTCTTCCAGACGTAGATGAAGCCCAGCACGAGCAGGCCGATGAAGATGCCCATCTCGGTGAGGCCGATGATGCCGAGGTTGCGGAAGTTCACCGCCCACGGGAAAACGAAGGCGATTTCCAGGTCGAAGATGATGAACTGGATGGCGATGAGGTAGTAGCGCACGTCGAACTGCATGCGCGCGTCCTCGAAGGCCTCGAAGCCGCACTCGTAGGGCGAGAGCTTCTCCGAATCGGGGCGCTTGGGGCCCAGGGCCCAACCGGCGATCAGGAGCACGATGCCCAGGCCGGTGGAGACGAAGAGGAACAACAGGATCGGCAGATATTCGCCCAACACGCGCGCATCCTCACCTTGCGCCCGTGGGCGCGTCCGTGCCGCCGCTCCAGTCCGTTGCCGGGCGGCAGCCCGTTGATCGATTTGGTGCCCAAGGGGGGACTCGAACCCCCACGACTTACGTCGCTACCACCTCAAGGTAGTGCG
>DNNT01000143.1 GCA_003497545.1 Arenimonas sp.
GCCGGTGTCCACCACCAGGCGCACGGCGCGGAACATCTCGGCCTGCAGGCGGCCCAGGTTGTCCAGCGGCTGCTCCTGGAAGCCGATTTCCCAGGCCAGCCGCTCGGTGTACAGCGCCCAGCCTTCCGAGAACGCGGTGAACGGCAGGATCTTGCGGAACGTCGGCACGCCCGTCAGTTCCTGCTGGATGGTGGTCTGGAAATGATGGCCGGGAATGGCCTCGTGGTAGGCCAGGGTGCGCATGCCGAACTTCGCCACCTCGGCCGTGTTGCGCAGGTTGATGTAGAAGACGCCCGGGCGCGAGCCGTCGAACGCCGGCGGGTTGTAGTAGGCGCCC
Source organism: Arenimonas sp. (assembly GCA_003497545.1). GTDB lineage: Bacteria > Pseudomonadota > Gammaproteobacteria > Xanthomonadales > Xanthomonadaceae > Arenimonas. The sequence goes on from DNNT01000143.1 coordinate 338, forward strand.
GGCGCGGTCTTCTCGCGGAACTCGGGCACGCGCTCGACCTTCACGCCCATCTTCGGCCGCACGTTGAAATGCTCGCCGATGCCGGCGTCCACCTCTTCGATGATGCGCGTGAAGTCGGCGATGATCGCCGCGCGGCCGGCGTCGGTGTCGGGGTAGAGCTGGTCCTCGCGGGCGGCCACCTGCTGCACGCGCGCGCCGATGGAGCCTTCCACCAGGCCTTCGGCCGCCAGGATCGCGTCCATCTCGGCTTCGATGCGCGCCACTTCGTCCAGGCCCATCTGGTGGATCTGCGCCGGCGTCATGTCGGTGCTGGTGTGCAGACGCGCCGACCAGGCGTAGAAGGCCTCGCCCTCCGGCAGCGCCCAGACGCCATGGTTGCCCTGGGTCAGCGGCAGCAGCCGTTCGTAGTAGGCGATGAAGCGGCCGTAGCCCGGGTAGACGGCGTCGTTGATGGCCGCTTCGACGGAAGCCAGCAGTTGCTCACGCTGCGGCGCGTCGAGGCTGCCCGCCGGCAGTTTGTCGAGCTTCTCCACGAACGAGGTGTAGAGGATGTTTTCGGTGACCGGCGTGGCGGTGAACGCGCGCATCTCGGCCAGCACCTTTTCCACCACGAAGGTGGGCGGCAGGATGCCGGCGGCCTCGCGAGCCTCCAGGCCCTCCATCACCTGCCCCACCATCACCGGGGTCTTGCCCAGGCGCGCCACGTAGGCCTCGGCGTCGGCCTGCGAAGCCACGCCGTGCTGGGTGGCCAGGAACGTGACGAAGTTGCTCTGCACGCCGAACAGCTGGTTGAGCGGGTAGTTGTGCAGCGAGAAGCGCTCGCCCTCTTCCTGGATGGCCAGGAAGTATTCGAGCACGTCGTAGGACAGGCGGGTGTTTTCGTCCAGCGCCTCGCGGTCGTAATCGCGCAGGGTGGCCAGGTCGTCGCGCAGCTTGGCCTGCATTTCCCGCTCGCGGGCCAGGGAGCGATCGGTGAGGTCGTCGGAATACCAGTCCAGCCACGCCGGCAGCATGCCCAGCGAAGTGAGCATCTCCGGGTCCTCCACCGCGTATTCGATGAAGACCCGCTCGAAGAACCATTCCACCTTCAGCGGCTTGCCGTAAATGGTGTGCAGGCCAAGCGCGGTGGCCGCGGCCAGCAGGGCGAAAAAGGTCCAGGCAACGAACTTGAGCAGGGTCTTCATGGGTCCTCCGGAAGTCGCCAAACCTTAGCAGAGCCGGGGCGTCCCCCACCCCGCCGGGCCCGCCGGGCGCTAGACTGGCGGCCATGAACTACCGCCACGGATTCCACGCCGGCAACCATGCGGACGTGCTCAAGCACCTCGTCCTGGTCGCCCTGCTCGACGCGCTCAAGCGCAAGGAAGCGCCCTTCTTCGTGCTCGACACCCACGCCGGGCGCGGCCGCTACGACCTTGGCGGCGCCCAGGCCCGGCGCACCGGCGAGGCCCGCGCCGGCATCCAGAAGCTCTGGGACGAGCCGCCCGCCGGCCCGCCGGCGCTGGCCGCCTACCTGGCCGCGCTCGACGCCGCCCGCGCCGACGCGCCCGACACCTACCCCGGCTCGCCCTTGCTGGTGTCGCACGCCCTGCGCGCCCAGGACCGGCTGGTGGCCTGCGAACTGCTGCCCGAGGAATCGGCCGCGCTCAAGGCCCTGCTCGCCGCCGACCCGCGCTGCCACGTGCAGCAGCGCGACGGCTACGGCGCGGTCAAGGCCCTGCTGCCGCCGCGCGACGGCACCAGCCGCATCGGCCGCGCGCTGGTGCTCATCGACCCGCCCTACGAAGCCCAGGAAGGCGAATACCCGCTCATCGTGGCGGCGTTGCGCGAAGGGCTGGAACGCATGCCGCAGGCCATGTTCGCCATCTGGTACCCCATCAAGCAGCGCGCCACCCTGCAGCCGCTGATGCGCAAGGTGGCCGGCCTGCCCATCAAGTCGGCGCTGGCGATCGAACTGCTGGTGCGGCCCGACGACTCCCCGCTGCGCATGAACGGCAGCGGCATGCTGCTGGTCAACCCGCCCTGGCAGGTCGAAAAGGCCATCGAACCCGCGCTCAAACCCCTCGCCCGCGCCATGGGCGACGACGGCGCTTCCTGGCGCCTCACCTGGATCAAGCAGGAATCCCCGTGACCACGCACGCAGCCAAGCACGCCCGCTACGCCTACCGCGGCCCGGTGCCGCACGAGGTGATCAAGACGGTGGAGTTCACCCTGCCGCCGCTGCAGCCCGGCGAAGCGCGGGTGGCGGTGCTGGCCGCGCCGGTGAACCCCAGCGACATCCTCACCCTCACCGGCGAATACGGCCTGCTGCCGCCGCTGCCGGCGGTGGGCGGCAACGAGGGCGTGGGCCGGGTCGAGGAAATCGCCGGCGAACCCAACGGCCTGGAAGTGGGCGACCTGGTGCTGCTGCCCGTGGGCTGCGGCACCTGGAGCACCCACCTGCACCTGCCGGTGAATGCGCTGGTGCCGCTGCCGCACGACGTCGACCCGGTGCAGCTGTCCATGCTCACCGTGAACCCGCCGACCGCCCTGCTGATGCTCAGCGAGTTCGTGGAGCTGCAGCCCGGCGACTGGGTGATCCAGAACGCGGCCAATTCCGCCGTGGGCGGCTACCTGTCACAGCTGGCCAAGCGCCGCGGCATCAACGTGATCAACGTGGTGCGGCGCGAATCGGCCGTCGAGGCGGTCTGGGCCGCCGGCGGCGAACACGTGCTGGTGGACGCCGAGGACCTGCCCAAGCGCGTGCGCGACGCCGTGGGCGAGGTGCACGTGCGGCTGGCCGTGGACTGCGTGGGCGGCGTGCACACCGAGCACCTGGCGCGCTGCCTGGCGGCCGGCGGCACGCTGGTGAACTACGGCTCGATGAGCGGCGAACGCTGCATGATCTCGCCGCGCTATTTCGTCTTCAACGACATCACCCTGCGTGGCTTCTGGCTCTCGCAGTGGTTCAAGCGCGCCCCGGCCGAACGCCGACGCAGCGTGTTCGCCGAACTGGCGGGCCTGGTGGCCGACGGCACCCTGCACGCCCGCGTGCAGGACCACTACGGCATCGACCACGTCGCCGACGCGGTGCGGGCCGCGCACGCCGGCGCCCGCAGCGGCAAGATCATCATCGAGCCGAACGGGCCGCCGCGCGCGGCCATCTGAGCGCGCCGCGCCTCACTCGTAGCGCAACGCCTCGATCGGGTCCAGGCTGGCGGCCTTCGAGGCCGGCATGATGCCGAACACCACGCCCACCAGGGCCGAAAAACCGGCCGCCGCCACCACCACCCACAGCGGCACCTGCGCCGGCGGGAAGTTGGGAATGACCGCCGCCACGCCCACGCCCGCGGCGTAGCCGAGCGCGATGCCGATCAGGCCGCCCAGCAGCGCCAGCAGGCCGGCTTCGAGCAGGAACTGCACCAGGATGTCGCGGCGGGTGGCGCCCAGGGCCTTGAGGATGCCGATCTCGCGGGTGCGCTCGGTGACCGACACCAGCATGATGTTCATGATGCCGATGCCGCCGACCAACAGCGAAATGCTGACCACGCCGGCCACCACCGCGGTGGCGGTGCCGGTGACCTGCTCGAACTGCTTCACGAAGGAATCGGCCGCTTCCACCCGGAAATCGTCGTCCTGCCCGGGCTTGAGCTTGCGCGAGGCGCGGATGGCGCGCTTGACGCGCTCGCGCACCACTTCCACCTGGGAAATGTCGGGCACGTTGAAGGAAATGGACATGAAGGGCTGGGTGTTGTTGCCGGTCATGGCCCGGCCCACGTCGAAGGGAATGACGACGTAGTTGTCCTGGCTGAAGCCCAGCAGCTCGCCCTGGCGCTGCATCACGCCGACCACCTTGAACCACTCGTTGCCGATGCGGATGTATTCGCCCACCGGGTTTTCCGGCAGCTTCAGGTCGTCGATCACCTGGGTGCCGATGACCACCACCCGGCGCCGGCCCTGGTCGTCGCTGGGCGCGAGGAAGCGGCCGCGCTCCGGGTAGCGGCCGCGCACGGCCTGGAATTCCGCCGTGGTGGCCAGCACCTGCGGGCTGGACGTGCGGCCGCGATAGCTGGTGCCCGCCACCGCCACCTGCATCATCGGCGTCACCTGGTCCACGCCCGGCACGCGGTAGCGCAGCACGTCCAGGTCCTTGAAGGTGATGAAGTTGATGCGGCCGGTGCGGAAGTTCTCGTTGTTGTTCTCGGCGCGCAGGTTCATGGTGCTGCCGCCGAGGTCGGCGAACTGGCTCGAGATCGAGGCGGAAAAACCCTGCACCAGCGAAACCACTGCAATCACCGAGGCGGTGCCGATCAGGATGCCCAGCGTAGTCAGGAAGCTGCGCATCCGGTGCGCCATCAGGCTGGTCAGCGCGGCGCGGAAGGCTTCGAGGAAGGCGTACATGTCAGGCCACCTGCGCGCGGGCGGGGTTCAGGGTGTCCTCGACGACCTTGACGTCGCTGACGCGGATGGTGCGCCGGCAGTGAGCGGCGATGTCGGGCTCGTGCGTCACCACCACCACCGTCTGGCCGGAGCGGTGCAGTTCGTCGAACAGGGCCATGATTTCGGCCGAGGTCCTGGAATCGAGGTTGCCGGTGGGTTCGTCGGCCAGCAGGATCGAGGGGTTGCCCACCAGCGCGCGCGCCACGGCCACGCGCTGGCGCTGGCCGCCGGAGAGCTGGTGCGGGTGGCGTTCGAGCAGCGCGTCGGGCTCGGGCAGCTGCAGGCGTTCGAACAGGGCGCAGGCTTCGCGGCGCGCCTCGTCGCGGCCCAGGCCACGCAGCAGGCGAAGGCTTTCGCGCAGCTGCGCGCCGACGGTGCGCAGCGGGTGCAGGCTGGCCTGCGGGTCCTGCGGCACCCAGGCGAGGTGACGGCCGCGCAGCGCCGCGTGTTCGCGCGAGCCCAGGGCAATGTCCGCGCCCTGGCCGACCCGGAGCCGGCCGCGCGCCGACAGGCCGGGCGGCAGCAGGCCCAGGAGCGCGGCCACGGTGAGGCTCTTGCCGCTGCCGCTTTCGCCCACGAGCGCCAGGCATTCGCCGGCCGGCATCGCGAGGTCGAGCGGGCCGAGCAGGCGGCGTTGGCCCGCGTTCCCTTCCAGGCCGGTCAGGCGAAGCGCGTCTTCGGTAGCCACTCAGGACGCCCCGCGCACGTCGAGCCAGTCGCGCAGGCCGTCGCCCACGAACTGGAAGGCGGCCAGCGTGGCCACCAGGAAACCGGCCGGGAACAGCAGCGACCACGGTGCCACGTCGAGCTCCTGCGTGCCTTCGCTGAGCAGGCTGCCCCAGCTGGCGGCGGGTTCGTCCACGCCCAGGCCCAGGAAGCCCAGGAAACTCTCCACCAGGATGGCCTGCGGCAGGATCAGGCCCAGGTACACCAGGCCCAGCGGCAGCAGGTTGGGCAGCAGGTGCCAGCGCAGCACCTGGTCGAAGCGGGCGCCGGCGGCGCGCGCGGCCAGCACGAAGGGCATCTCGCGCAGGCGCGCGGCTTCGGCGCGGGCCACGCGCGCCAGGTCGATCCACACGTAGCCGCCGATGGCCGCCAGCAGCAGCCACAGCGAGCGCCCGAACAGCGCCAGCAGCAGGATCACGATCAGCAGGAAGGGCAGCGCCGAGAGCACGTCGAGCACGCGCACCATGGCGCGCTCCACCCGCCCGCCGGCGTAACCGGCCACCGCGCCCCAGGCCAGCCCGATCACCAGCGCCACCGCCGTGGCCAGCGCGCCGATGGTGAGCGAGAGGCGGCCACCGGCCAGCGTGCGCGACAGGATGTCGCGGCCGATCGCATCGGTGCCGAACCAGTGCGCGGCCGAGGGCGGCGACGACAGCGCGGTCCAGTCGGGGCGGTGCGGGTCGGGCAGGCCGAGCAGCGTTGGCAGCAGCCAGCACGCGGCGGACATCACGACGATGAACCACAGCCCGGCCAGGGTCGTGCGCGAAAGGCGCCGGACCTCGACAAAATCTTCATGCACTGTGACGTGGTTCACGTTAGCCTCCGGACGGGGGCGCGCCATGGGCCGCACCCGATCGCTTCATATCGTAGGGGCTTCCTCGGCCGGCAGGTGCAATGCCTGCCCGGGCGGGTGCGGCCTTGGGGGAATCCACGTTCCATCAGGGAGTGAAGAATGAAGATGCACGTTGCTGTCCCGCTGTTGCTGGCGCTCGCCGCGCCCGCCATGGCGTCCGGCCCGCAGGCCAATACCGTCACCATCGACAAGGAGACGGGCGAGTTCCGCGCGCCCACCACCGCCGAGCTCGCCGAGCTCGAGGCCGAGGCCGCCCGCATGGAGCGGGCCCGCGCGCTGGAGAAGTCGTCCGGCCCCCGCCCGGTCAATGCGCCCTACGTTTCGCCCAAGGACGAAGCCGAGGCCCAGGCCACGCTCAAGGTCCGTCCGGACGGCCTGGTGTCGATCGAGGTGCCCGAGACCCTGCACAGCCGCGTCGTCGCCACCATCGGCGAGGACGGCGAAGTCGTGATCCGCCACGAAGGCGAGCAGGCCCACGGGGGCCATGGCGGCAACACGGAGGGCCTGCCCAATGAATAAGCGTCTTTCCCTGCTTGCGCTTGCCCTCGGCCTGGCCTGCGCGCCGGCCTTCGCAGCCGACCTGGTGGTGGTGAACTTCGACCAGGGCACCGGCGCGGGCCTCGACGACCCGACCCCGGCGGCCCCGGAGGGCGGCAACCCCGGCCTGAGCGTCGGTGAACAGCGCCGCATCGTGTACCAGTACGCCGCCAGGATGTGGGGCGCGATCCTCGACAGCGACGTGCCGGTCTACGTGGGCGCGCGCTTCACCCCGCTCACCTGCACGGTGAACAGCGCGGTGCTCGGCTCGGCCGGCACGACCCAGGTCTTCCGCGGCAGCTTCAACCCGGTCTACCCGTTCCCCGACGCCTGGCACCACGTGGCCCTCACCGAGGCGCTGATCGGCTTCGACGCCAACCCGGGCACGGTGGACATCAACTCGAACTTCAACAGCCGCCTCAACGGCGACCCGGCCTGCCTGGGCGGCCGCGGCTGGTACTACGGCCTCGACGGCCAGACCCCGGCCGGCGACATCAACTTCCTCAACGTGGTCATGCACGAGATCGCCCATGGCCTGGGCTTCTCGGGCTTCACCAGCGTGACCACCGGCGCGCCCTTCTCGGGCTACACTGACATCTACTCGCTCAACGTGTTCAACAACACGCTGGGCAAGCAGTATCCGCTGATGACCAACACGGAGCGCGCCGCGTCGATGCGCGACAACGGCAACACGGTCTGGACCGGCCCGAACGTGACCGCGGCCGCGGCCCAGGTGCTCGAGCCGCGCATGGCCGTGCGCATCACCGCGCCGTCGGCGGCGCGTGGCCTGCTCGAGGCCGGCCGCTCCACCCTGGGCCCGGTGGCCGAGTACTACAACTTCCGCGGCAAGGTGGTGGTGGCCAACGACGGCACCGGCACCACCACGGACGCCTGCGAACCGCTGGCCAACGCCGCCGCGGCCAAGGGCAACATCGTGCTGCTCGACCGCGGCAACTGCACCTTCAACCAGAAGGTGCTCAATGCCCAGGCCGCGGGCGCGACCGCCGTGCTGATCGCCGACAACACCGTGGCGCCCACGCTGGCCCCGGGTGGCGTCGAGCCGGGCGTGACCATCCCGGTGCTGGGCCTGAGCCAGGCCGACGGCGCGGCCATCAAGGCCGCCACCGGCGTCGCCCTGTACGCCCAGCAGCACCCGACGCTGCGCGACGGCGCCGATGCCGCCGGCCGGGCGCGCCTCTACGCCCCGACCACGGTGGCGCAGGGTTCGACGTTCTCGCACTTCGACACCGCGCTCAACCCGAACGCGCTGATGGAGCCGTCGATCACCACCACGCTGCGCGGCGAGCTGGACGTGGACCTGACCAAGGCCCTGTTCGCCGACATCGGCTGGCCCATCAACACCTCCGGCGCGCGCGTGCTGGGCTGCCCGACCGGCATCCCGACCGTCGACCCGACGGGCGTGGCGGCGGGCGCGGCGGTGGAGGCGAACGCGGAGATCTGCGCCAGCTACTCGTCGAACCAGAACGCCTTCCGCAGCTGCGTGGTCAAGCACGCCGAGAAGCTGGTGGCGGCCCGCCTGCTGACCAAGGACGAGGGTGCGCGCGTGCTGTACTGCGCCTACACCGCGTACGGCCAGAACGCGCGTTGATCCGCCGGTGACACCGGGCGGGGGCCCCTGGGCCCCCGCCTTTTTCTTTGGGGCGGCGTATCATCGGTGGCATCGCGCATACGCGCCTTTGCTCGCAAGTACGCCATGGCCTTTCCCTACACCCGCATGCGCCGCATGCGCCGCGACGATTTCTCCCGCCGCCTCATGCGCGAGCACCGGCTCAGCGCCGACGACCTGATCCTGCCGGTCTTCATCCATGAACACGGCGGCCGCGCGCCGGTGGCTTCGATGCCCGGCGTCGAGCGCCAGTCCATCGACGAGCTGCTGCGCACCGCCGAGCAGGCGGTGGAGCTGAGGATCCCGGCGATCGTGCTGTTCCCGGTCACCGCGCCCGAGGCCAAGTCGCTCGACGCCGTGGCCGCCTGGGACGAAAACGGCTTGGCCCAGCGCGCCATCCGCGCGCTCAAGCAGCGGTTCCCGCAGCTGGGCGTGATCACCGACGTGGCGCTCGACCCCTACACCAGCCACGGCCAGGACGGCCTGGTGGACGCCAGCGGCTACGTCACCAACGACGACACCGTCGAAGCGCTGGTGAAGCAGGCGCTCTCGCACGCCGAAGCCGGCGCCGACGTGGTTTCGCCCAGCGACATGATGGACGGCCGCATCGGCGCCATCCGCGAGGCGCTGGAAGAGGCCGGGCACGTCAACACGCGCATCCTGGCCTACAGCGCCAAGTACGCCTCGGCCTTCTACGGCCCCTTCCGCGACGCGGTCGGCAGCGCCGGCGCGCTGGGCAAGGGCAACAAGTACACCTACCAGATGGACCCGGCGAACTCCGACGAGGCCCTGCGCGAAGTCGGCCTCGACCTCGACGAGGGCGCCGACATGGTGATGGTGAAGCCGGGCCTGCCCTACCTCGACATCGTGCGGCGGGTGAAGGACCACTTCGGCGCGCCCACCTTCGTCTACCAGGTGAGCGGCGAGTACGCGATGCTCAAGGCCGCCGCGCTCAACGGCTGGCTCGACGAACGCGCCTGCGCGCTCGAGGCGCTCACCGCCATCAAGCGCGCCGGCGCCGACGGCGTGCTCACCTATTTCGCGCTCGACGCGGCGCGCTGGCTCAAGGAGGAATGACATGACCGCCCGTTACGCCGTGTTCGGACACCCGGTGGTGCATTCGCTGTCGCCGCGCATCCACGCCGCCTTCGGCAGCCAGCTCGGCATTGCCATGGAATACGCCGCCATCGACGCGGCGCCCGCCGACTTCGAGCGCGCGCTGGCCCATTTCGCCGAAACCGGCGGCCTCGGCGCCAACATCACCTTGCCGCACAAGGAAGCCGCGGCGGCCCTGTGCACGAAGCTGGGCGACCGCGCCCNNCACCCGCCGCGCCGACGGCTGGCACGGCGAAAACACCGACGGCATCGGCCTGGTGCATGACCTCACCGAACGCCGCCGCATCGACCTGCGCAGCCGCCGCGTGCTGCTGGTGGGCGCCGGCGGCGCCGCCCGCGGCGTGGCGCCGGCCCTGCTCGACGCCGGCATCGACGAGCTGTGGGTGGTCAACCGCACGCCGGAAAAGGCCGACGCGCTGGTGGACGCCATGGGCGAACCCGGCCGCGTGCACACGCGCTACTGGGCCGACCTGCGCAACCTCGGCACGTTCGACATGATCGTCAACGCTACTTCGGCCGGCCGCGGCGGCGCGCCGCTGGAACTGCCGTTCACGCTGGCCACCGCGCGCACCCTGGCCGTGGACCTGAGCTACGGCGAAGCCGCGGGCCCGTTCCTGGCCTGGGCGCAGGCCGCCGGCTGCGAAACGCGGGTGGACGGCCTGGGCATGCTGGTGGAACAGGCGGCGGAAAGTTTCGCCATCTGGCACGGCCGGCGCCCGGACACCGACCCGGTGTACGCCTCGCTCAGCGCCCGCGCCGATTCCCTGCACACCGCCGACTGATGGACTGCCGGGCCGGCTGCGGCGCCTGCTGCATCGCGCCCTCGATCAGTTCGCCCATCCCGGGCATGCCGCAGGGAAAACCCGCCGGCATGCCCTGCGTGCAGCTGGGCGACGACTACCGTTGCCTGATTTTCGGTTCGCCGGAACGGCCGGCGGTGTGTGCCTCGCTGCGGCCTTCCGACAGCATGTGCGGCGCCAGCCGCGACGAAGCGATGGCCGGCCTGATGGCGCTGGAGCAGGCCACGGCCTGAGCCGCGGCGGGGCTCAGCCCGCCAGGTACTCGTCCTTCAGGCGGACGTAGTGCTTGGCGCTGTAGTAGAGCTGCTCGATTTCCTTGTCGGAAAGGTGGCGCACCGGCTTGGCCGGGTTGCCCAGCCAGAGCTCGCCGGCCAGCACCTTCTTGCCCGGCGGCACCACGGCGCCGGCGCCCACGAAGCCGTGGTCCATCACCTCGGCGCCGTCGAGCACGGTGGCGCCCATGCCGATGAGCACCGCGTTGCCGATGGTGCAGGCGTGGATGATGGCGCCGTGGCCGATGGTGACGTCGTCGCCGATGATCGTCGGGAAGCCGTCGGGCCGGGTGTAGGGGCCGTCGTGCGTGACGTGGATGATGGTGCCGTCCTGCACGTTGGTGCGGGCGCCGATGCGGATGTGGTTCACGTCGCCGCGGATGACGCAGCCGGGCCAGACCGAGCTGTCCTCGCCCAGGTGCACGTCGCCGATGACGGTGGCGGCCGGGTCCACGTAGGCCCGGGCGCCGAGGGTGGGCAGGATGCCCTTGTAGGGTCGGATGTTCATTGGTGAATTCTACCCCCGCCCATTCGCGCCCGCCTTACGCCGCTTGGTCGTAGACTGGTGCCATGGACAGCCCCGCCCACCCCGACGACGACCTGCGCCCGCTGCTGGCCCAGCTGCGGGCCGCCCACCGGCGCCAGCCGCCCGGCTACCGCCAGCGCATGGACGACCTGGCCCGCCTGGGCGAGGCCGTGCGCCGGCACCGGGACGACCTGGTGAAGGCGGTCTCGGCCGATTTCGGCCGCCGTTCGCGCCACGAAACCCTGGCCGCGGACATCATGACCACGCTCGACGAGGTCGCCTACCTGCGCCGCAAGCTGCGCCGCTGGATGCGCCCCGAGCGCCGCGGCGTGAACTGGGCCTTCCTGCCCGCGCGCGCCGAGATCCGCCGCCAGCCGCTGGGCGTGGTCGGCATCGTGGCGCCCTGGAACTACCCCATCCAGCTGGCCCTGATCCCGCTGGCCGACGCCATCGCCGCCGGCAACCACGCGATGGTGAAGCCGTCGGAACACACGCCGCGCACGGCCGAGCTGCTGGCCCGGCTGATCGCGGAAGTCTTCCCGCCCGAGCGCGTGAGCGTGGTGCTGGGCGACGCCGCGGTGGGCGCGGCCTTCACCCGGCTGCCCTTCGACCACCTGGTGTTCACCGGTTCGACCACGGTGGGCCGCGCGGTCATGGCCGCGGCGGCGCCGAACCTGGTGCCGCTGACGCTGGAGCTGGGCGGCAAGTCGCCCGCCCTGATCGCTCCGGACTACCCGGTGGAACACGCGGCCGAGCGCATCGCCGCGGGCAAATGCTTCAACGGCGGCCAGACCTGCGTGGCGCCCGATTACGTGCTGGTGCCCCGCGCCCAGCGCGACGAGTTCGTGCGCGCCTACCTCGCTTCGCTGCGCCGGCGTTACCCGACGCTGGCCGGCAACCCCGACTACACCGCCGTGGTGAACCACCGCCAGGCCGACCGCCTGCGCGCCTGGCTCGACGATGCGCGCGAGCGCGGCGTCAGCGTGGTGCAGCACCGCCCCGACAGCGACGCGCCGCCGCCGGGCGTGGAAGTGATCCCGCCCACGGTGTTGCTCGACCCGCCCGACGACGCGAAGGTGATGCAGGAGGAAATCTTCGGCCCGCTGCTGCCGGTGAAGTCCTATGACAGCCACGATGAGGCGATCGCCTACATCCAGGGCCGCGACCGCCCGCTGGCGTTTTATCCCTTCGACCGCGACCGCGCGCGCCTGCGCCGCACGCTCGACGCCGTCGTCGCCGGTGGCGTGTGTGTGAACGACACGCTCATCCATTTCGGCCAGCACGACCTGCCGGTGGGCGGCGTCGGCCCCAGCGGCATGGGCCAGTACCACGGCGAGGCCGGCTTCCTGGCCTTCAGCAAGCCGATGCCGGTGCTGTACCAGTCGCGCCTGAACGGCATGTTCGTGTTCGACCCGCCCTACCGGAAGCTCGCCGATTTCGTGGTGAAGTTCCTTGCCCGCTGATTGAAACGGCGGCACGCGCCGCCATCTGTGAAACCATGACCACGACGAACAACCCCCTGCTTGCCGACGGCGAACTGCCGGTGTTTTCCGCCATCGCGCCGGAGCACGTGAACCCCGCCATCGACGAGGTGCTGGCCGGCTTCCGCGCCGAAGTGGACCGGCTGGTGGCCGACCCGTCGGCGCGTGATTTCAGCCGCCTGATGGCGCCGCTCGAGCGTTGGGAGGAACGGCTGGGCCGCACCTTCTCGCCGGTGTCGCACCTGCACGGCGTGAAGGATTCGCCGGCGCTGCGCGAGGCCTATTCCGAGGCGCTGGAAAAACTCACCGAACACGGCACCGAGCTGGGCCAGAACCGTGGCCTGTACGCGGCGGTGAAGGCCCTGCGCGATGCGCCGGAATTCACCACGCTCGACCGCGCCCGCCAGGCCCTGGTCGAAGACAGCCTGCGTGGTTTCCAGCTCAGCGGCGTGGCGCTGGAAGAGCCGGCGCGCTCGCGCTTCAAGGCCATCCAGAACGAACTGAGCAAGCTCGAGACCGAATTCGAGGAAGCGGTGCTCGACGCCACCGACGCCTGGTCGCGGCCGGTCACCGAAGAAGAGCTGGCGGGCCTGCCGGAATCGGCGCGTGGCCTGCTGCGCGCGATGGCGCAGGAGAAGGGCGCCGAGGGTTACCTGGCCACGCTGAAGGGCCCGGTGGTGCAGGCGGTGCTGACCTTCGCCGACTCGCGCGCGTTGCGCGAGGAGCTCTACGCGGCCTACAACACCCGCGCCTCCGAACAGGGCCCGCACGCCGGCCGCTTCGACAACAGCGAGCGCATCGGCCGCATCCTGGCCCTGCGCCACGAGGCCGCGCAGCTGCTGGGCTTCGCATCGGCCGCGCACGTGTCGCTGGCCGACAAGATGGCGGGCACGCCCGAGCGCGTGCTGGGTTTCCTGCGCGAACTGGCGGCCAAGGCGCGGCCGGTGGCGCAGCGCGAGCTGGAAGAGCTGCGCGCGTTCGCGGCCACGCTGGGCATCGCCGACCTGCAGCCCTGGGACGTGGCCTACGCCTCGGAAAAGCTGCGCGAATCTCGCTTCGCCTTCAGCGAGGAAGACCTCAAGCCCTATTTCCCGCTGCCGGCGGTGATGCAGGGCCTGTTCACCGTGGCCGAGCGCGTGTTCGGCATGCGCCTGGTGGAGCGAAAGGGCGTGGATGCCTGGCACCCGGACGTGCACTACTTCGACGTGGTGGACCACGACGGCAGCGTGCGCGCCGGCGTCTACCTCGACCACTACGCCCGCGCCGGCAAGCGCGGCGGCGCCTGGATGGACGTGTGCCGCTCGCGCCTGCGCGACGGCGAGGCGGAGCACAAGCCCGTCGCCTACCTCACCTGCAACTTCCCCCCGCCTTCCGGCGATGCACCCGCGCTGCTCACGCACGACGACGTGGTCACGCTGTTCCATGAATTCGGCCACGGCATCCACCACCTGCTCACCGAAGTGGACTGGCCCAGCGTCGGCGGCATCAGCGGCGTGGAGTGGGACGCGGTGGAGCTGCCCAGCCAGTTCATGGAGAACTTCGCCTGGCAGCGCGAGGCGCTGGACCTGTTCGCGAAACACTGGCAGACCGGCGAACGCCTGCCCGACGACCTGTACGCGAAGATGCTGCAGGCCCGGCATTTCCACGCCGGCCTGTTCCTGGTGCGCCAGCTGGAATTCGCGCTCTACGACTTCCGCATGCACCTGGAATTCGACCCGGCGCGCGGCCCGCGCACGCTGGAGCTGCTGGCCGAAGTGCGCGACGAGGTGGCGGTGGTGAAGCCACCGCACTGGCACCGCGGCCCGCACGCGTTCACGCACATCTTCTCGGGCGGGTATTCGGCCGGCTACTACAGCTACCTGTGGGCGGAAGTGCTGAGCGCCGACGCGTTCTCGGCCTTCGAGGAAGCCGGCGTGTTCGACGCCGCCACCGGCGCGCGCTACCGCCGCGAAATCCTGGCGGTGGGCGGCTCGCGCCCGGCCCTGGAAAGTTTCGTCGCCTTCCGCGGCCGCGAACCCGACCCCGAAGCCCTGCTCCGCTCCTACGGCCTCGCGGCGTAAAAAATAGGGGTTAAAAAATAGGGGTCAGAGTACTAATTCGCCAAAGGCGAATTAGTACTCTGACCCCTATTTTCCCTATTTTCCGCGGTAGATCATGTAGACGTCGGCGCGCTGGTAGTGGCTGCCGGGTTTCACGCCCGGCTGCATCTCGAAGCCGACGCTTTCGTAGAGCTTGAGCGCGGGCTGCAGGCGCCGCTGCGATTCCAGGAACAGCTCCTTGCCGCCCAGGCGGTGGAACTCGGCGATGGCCGCTTCCATCAGCTTGCGGCCGATGCCCAGGCCCTGGTGGCCGCCGGTCACCGCCATCTTGGTCAGTTCGTACACGCCGGGGCCGTCGGGCATCAGCGCGCAGGTGCCCACCACGTCCTCGCCGACCAGCGCGAACAGGATGCTGCCGCCCGGCGCGAGGATGTGTTTCTCCGGCTCCGACAGCACCGCGTGGTCGATGGGTTCGATCTTGAAGTACTTGGCCAGCCACTCGGCGTTGAGCCGGTAGAAGTGCTCGCGCAGCGCCGGCGCGAACGGGACGATGCGCAGCGAGGCCGATTCCAGCGCGCGCACGCGCCGGGTCACGTCGGCCGGCAGCGGGCGTTCGTCCAGGCTGGCTTCGTACTGCGACAGGGCGGAGAGCAGGTCGACGCCGGTGTCCATGATGCGGCGCTCGACGCTGGCGCGCATGGCCTGCCAGAGCGGCCGGGCCTTGCGCAGTTCCTCTTCGGCCAGCGGGGCGAGGGCCAGCACGCGCTGGCGCCGGTCGCCGCCCTTCTGCCGCACGAGGAATCCCTCGCGGGTGAGCTTGTTGGCCAGCTGGCTCACCGCCGAATGGGTCAGCCCCACCTCGCGGGCGATGTCGCCCACGGCCATCGGCCCGCGCTGCTGCAGCAGCCGCAGCACCGGGAACCAGCGCGCCTGCAGCGCGATGCCGTGCTCCCGGTAGATCTGGTCCACCAGGTCGTAGCTGCGGTCGCTGAGCGCCTTCAGGCGGCTCGCCAGGGCCAGGGTGCCCTGTTCGGAAAGGAAGCTCATGGCTGTCTCGGCAGGTATTGCGTAAGTGCTAACATATACCCTTCCCGAAGTCCGGAGACAATAGGCCCCGATGAACCCCGGCCGCCGCCTCTCCCTGATCGTCGCCTGCGCCCTGTTCATCGAGAACATGGACTCGACGGCCATCGCCACCTCGCTGCCCGCCATCGCGGCCGACCTGGGCACCGAGCCCATCGCGCTCAAGCTGGCGCTCACCGCCTACCTGCTGGCGCTGGCGGTGTTCATCCCCGTCAGCGGCTGGGTGGCGGACCGGTTCGGGGCGAAACGCACCTTCATGGCGGCGATCGCGGTGTTCCTGCTGGGCTCCGTCGGCTGCGCGGCCAGTGGCAGCCTGGAGCAGATGGTGGCCGCGCGTTTCCTGCAGGGCATGGGCGGCGCGCTGATGGTGCCGGTGGGCCGGCTGGTGCTGCTGCGCACCGTGCCCAAGAGCGAACTGGTGCAGGCGCTGAGCTGGCTCACCATCCCGGCGCTGGTGGCGCCCATCATCGGCCCGCCGGTGGGCGGCTTCATCGCCACCTACAGCGATTGGCGCTGGATCTTCCTGATCAACCTGCCGATGGGCGCGCTGGGCCTGGTGCTGGCCTGGCGCTACGTGCCCGACCTGCGCGAGCCGGTGAAACCGCTGGACTGGACCGGCTTCGCCCTCTCGGGCCTGGGCCTGGCGCTGGCGCTGTTCGGTTTCTCCACGCTGGGCCGGCACATGGTGTCCACGCCGGTGGCGGCGGCCTGCCTGGCGGCGGGCCTGGCCGGCATGGCGGCCTACGTGTGGCACGCGCGCCGGCACCCGCACCCGCTGATCGACCTGGGCCTGCTGAAGCTGCCCACCTTCCGCGCCGGCGTGCTGGGCGGCACGCTGTTCCGCATCGGCATCGGCGCCACGCCCTTCCTGCTGCCGCTGATGCTGCAGCTGGGCTTCGGCCTGAGCCCGCTGGCCTCGGGCCTGCTCACCTTCGTCTCGGCGGTGGGCGCGATGTTCATGAAGACGATTGCTGCAGCGGTGCTGCGCCGCTTCGGTTTCCGGCGGGTGCTGTGGATCAACGCGCTGCTGGCCTCGGCGATGCTGGCCGGGTTCGGCCTGTTCCGCGCCGACACGCCGCACTGGCTCATCATGGGCGTGCTGCTGGTGTCGGGCTGCTTCCGTTCGCTGCAGTTCACCAGCCTCAACGCCATCAGCTACGCCGAAGTCGACCAGGCGCGCATGGGCCAGGCCAGCAGCCTGTCGGGCATGATGCAGCAGTTCTCGCTGGCGCTGGGCGTGGCCATCGGCGGCTACGCGCTGCAGGTGGCCGGCGCGCTCACCGGCAACGATTACGCCGACGCCGGCAACTTCGGCTGGGCTTTCCTGACCGTCGGCACGATTTCCGCGCTGTCGGCCTGGGTGATGTTCCGACTGCCGCGCGACGCCGGCGCCGAAATGGCCGGCCGTGCACAGGCCGGCCAGGAAGTGGCCGAGCCGAAAGCCGCGCAGCGCCCTGCCACATGATTCGCGCGCCGGCTCATTCTGCGCACGATCTGATTCGCACGCCGGATCTTCTGTAGGAGCGGCTTNNTTTCGCGAAGAGCTTCGCGGCTGAAGCCGCTCCTACAAGAGCTGGGCGTCGCCGGGGCCAGGCGGCGCGGGGTCAGGCCTGGAAGAACGCCTGAAACGCGGCGATGGTTCGAGCCAGGCCGGCGTCGTCCACGTCCAGGTGCGTCACCAGGCGGATGCGCGTTCCGTAACCGCCGGCGATGCGAATGCCGCGGCTTTCCATGTGCGCGGTGAGCGCCTCGCGCCTTCCTTCGGGCACCGTCACGAACACCAGGTTGGTGAAGGTGTCCTCGACCGACAGGCCCGGAATGGCGCGCAGCGCCTCGGCCAGCTCCGCCGCGCGGCGGTGGTCGTCGGCCAGGCGGGCCACGTGGTGGTCGAGCGCGTGGTTGGCCATGGCCGCCAGCAGGCCGGCCTGGCGC
>DNNT01000166.1 GCA_003497545.1 Arenimonas sp.
GCCGTAGGGGCGGCCCGCCAGCTCGGACAGGCCGGCCAGCGCCAGCGTTTCGTCCAGCGGCCGCGGCGCCGGGTAGTAGCTGGAAAACAGCCGCACGTGTTCGGCCACGCGCACGGTGTCGTGCAGGCCGGCGGACTGCAGCATCACGCCGATGCCGCGGCGCACGGCCGGGTCGCGCGGATCGGCGCCGAACAGGCGGGCCTGGCCGGCGTCGGGGCCGANNGTGGTCTTGCCGGCGCCGTTGGCGCCCAACACGGCCAGCACTTCGCCGGCGCGGACCTCCAGGTCCACGGCGTCGAGCGCGGTGAGGGCGCCGAAGCGCTTGCTGGCGCCGCGCAGCGCGGCCAGGGGGGAAGGACGGGATGGAACGGGGTTCATGGGCACCTCCTCGGGTGCCGCCACTGTCCCGCCCGGGGCCCCGGTGCCGGCAGTGGACGCCGTCACCCGGTGGCCATGACAGCTGTCACCCGCGGCACACCCGATTCAAACGCCCGGGGGTTACGCCGCCCCGGGCGGGGTGGTAACATCGGCCACAAGTCTTTGATTTTCAACGCAACACCTGACGCGCGAGGGCCTTCCTCGCGTTTTGTTTTGGGTCCGGAGAACCGCATGAACGTGATCGAGATCCTCAAGCCGCTGCGCAGCCATGCCGGCACCGTCCGCACCCGTGGCCTCGACGACGCCACGCTCACGCGCCTCGCCGCCCGCTTCCCCGAGCTGGTCGCCGCCGCGCAGGCCGCCGCCGAGCAGTACGCCGCCATCCGCGGCGAATTCGCCGAGCTGCTCGACCTCGACGAGCAGGCGCAGATGGACGCCGTGCAGTCGGGCTTCGTGAACTTCTACGCCGGCGACAACGTGAACCCGTACGTGGCGCTCGCCGCGCGCGGCCCCTGGGTGGTCACGCTCAAGGGCGCCGTGCTGCACGACTCGGGCGGCTACGGCATGCTCGGTTTCGGCCACACGCCGGAAGCCGTGCTGGCCACCATGGCCAAGCCGCAGGTGATGGCCAACATCATGACCCCGAGCCTGTCGCAGCTGCGCGCCACCCGCGCGCTGCGCGCCGAGATCGGCCACACCCGCGGCGGCTGCCCCTACACCAAGTTCCTGTGCCTGAACTCGGGCTCGGAATCGGTGTCGCTGGCCGGCCGCATCGCCGACGTGAACACCAAGCTGCACACCGACGCCGGCGGCCGCCATGCCGGCAAGCGCGTCAAGCGCATCGCCGTGAAGGGCGCCTTCCACGGCCGCACCGAGCTGCCGGCGCTGTATTCCGATTCCTCGCGCAAGACCTACCTGCAGCACCTGGCCAGCTACCGCCACCACAACGACCAGCTGCTCACCGTCGAGCCGTATTCGATCGAGGGCCTGAGGCAGGTCTTCGCCGACGCCGACGCCAACGGCTGGTACATCGAGGCCATGTTCCTCGAGCCGGTGATGGGCGAAGGCGACCCGGGCCGCGCCGTGCCGCCGGAGTTCTACGCCGTCGCGCGCGAGCTCACCCAGGCCCACGGCACCCTGCTGCTGGTCGACTCCATCCAGGCCGGCCTGCGCGCCCACGGCACGCTGTCGGTGGTGGACTACCCGGGCTTCGAAGGCCTGGAGGCGCCGGACATGGAGACCTATTCCAAGGCGCTCAACGGCGGCCAGTACCCGCTCAGCGTGCTGGCGGTGAACGCCCGCGCCGAAGGCCTGTACCGCAAGGGCACCTACGGCAACACCATGACCGCCAACCCGCGCGCGCTCGACATCGCCGCCACCGTGCTCGGCCAGCTTACCCCGGCCCTGCGCGCCAACATCCGCGAGCGCGGCCGCGAGTTCATCGACAAGCTCGAGAAGCTCAAGGGCGAGCTCGGCGGCCTGATCACCCAGGTCCAGGGCACCGGCCTGCTGTTCTCCTGCGAGCTCTCGGACGACTTCAAGTGCTACGGCACCGGTTCGACCGAGGAATACATGCGCGAGCGCGGCCTGGGCGTGATCCACGGCGGCGCCAACTCGCTGCGCTTCACCCCGCACTTCGCCGTCACCAGCGAGGAAGTGGACCTGGTGATCGAGCACATCCGCCACGCCCTGCTGCACGGCCCGCGCAAGAGCCAGGCCGAAGCGGCCTGAGGCCGGCACGGACGCCGCGCGCTTCCGTCTGTTTTTCGCGCTGTGGCCCGACGCGGCCACGCGCGAGGCCATCGCCGCCGCTGCCATCCGCCTGGAACCCGGGCTGGGCGGCGGCCGGCGCATCCCGCCGCATCGCTACCACCTGACCCTGCCCTTCCTGGGCGAATACCCGGCCGATTGCGCCGCCGTCGTGGCGGCGGCCTGCCGCGCNNCCGGCCGCGCGCGTGCACGCACCGGCCTTCGAACTGGTGCTCGACCGCGCCGCCGGTTTCCCGATCGCCACCGCGCCCGCTTTCCTGGGCTGCCGCACGGTGCCGCCCGGCCTGCATGGACTGTGGGATGGGCTGGAACGCGAACTGGCCGCCGAAGCCGTGCCGGTGTGCGCCTCGCGCGAACGCGTGCCGCACGTCACCGTGCTGCGAGGCGCGAAACCGCCGTGGACCGACACGCCGCTGTCGCCGCCGATCCGCTGGGCCGTGCACGAATTCCACCTGCTGCGCAGCGACCTGCGCGGCGGCTTCGCGTACAACACGCTGGCCACCTGGCCGCTCGCCGCGGCCGGCTGAAAACCTAGGCGCCGGCGGCGCGCTTCCACAGCAGCCGCGCCACCGGCGGCAGCTTGCCGGCCAGGCCCAGCACGTGCCCGCGCAGCAGCGTGGGAATCAACGCGTCGTTGCTGAAGGCGCGGTTGATGGCTTCGAACGAGTACGCCGCCACGGTGTTGTCGCTGCGCCGGCCACGTGCCCAGCGCGCCAGCCGGTGCGGGCTGGCGATGTCGGCGCCGTGCGCGGTGGCGCGCCGCCATTCGGCGCGCAGCGCCGACACGTCGCGCAGGCCCAGGTTCACGCCCTGGCCCGCGAGCGGGTGCACCACGTGCGCGGCGTCGCCGGCCAGCACGATGCGGCCGGCCACGTAATCCTTCGCCAGCTGCCGGCGCAGCGGGAACGCCGCGCGCGCCGACACCGAGCGCACGTCGCCCAGGCGTGCGTCGAAGGCGCGGGTCAGTTCGCGCAGGAAACTGGCGTCGTCGGCGGCCAGCAGGCGCTGTGCTTCGGCCTCGGGCAGGCTCCAGACGATCGAGCAGCGGCCGTCCGCGAAGGGCAGGAAGGCCAGCGGGCCGGTGGGCAGGAAACGCTGCCAGGCGGTGTCCTGGTGCGGCAGTTCGGTTTCGACGAAGGCCACCAGGCCACGCTGGCCGTAGTCGTGGCCGTCGGCATCGAGGCCGGCGAGCTGGCGCACCTTCGAAGCCGCGCCGTCGGCGCCGAGCACGAGCCTGGCGCGCAGGTGCTGGCCGCCGGCGAGTTCCACCGTGGCGTGCTGCGCGTCCTGCGTGATGGCTTCCACCTTTTCGGGGCAGAAGAGCGTGATGCCGGCTTCGCGCAGGCAGCCGGTCCAGAGCCGGTCCACCAGCAGGCCGTTTTCGACGATGTGGCCCAGTTCGGTGCGACCCAGCGCGTCGGCGTCGAAACACAGTTCGCCGCCGCCGGCCGCGTCCCACACGCACATGCGGCGGTAGGGCCAGGCGCGCGCCTCGCGCACGGCGCTCCATGCGCCGAGGTCGGCGAGCAGGGCGGCGTTGTCGGGCGCGAAGGCGTAGACGCGCAGGTCGGGTTCTTCGGCCTTCCAGGCCTTGGGTGCGTGTGCTTCGACCAGGGCCACGTGCAGGCCGTCGCGCGCGGCGGCCAGCGCGGCGGCGCTTCCGACCACGCCGGCGCCGACCACCACCAGGTCGTAGACGTGGCGGCGGTTCATGCGCGCCCCCGCGACAGCGCGGGCACCTGGCCGCGGAAGCCCATGGCGCCGGCGGCCAGCGGCGCGGCCAGGCCGGGCAGCTGGCCCAGCGCAAGCAGGCCGAAGGAACGAAGCACGTGCATGGGGAAACCCTCGTTGGCGGTAGCGCGCGCCAGGCCGTCGCTGAAGGCCAGCGTGCGCTCGCGGTCTTCGCGGCGCGCCTGCGCGTAGGCGGCCAGCACTTCGGGCGCGCCCGGATCTTCGCCGCGCAGCCGTTCGGCCAGCGTCAAGGCATCGCGCAGGCCAAGGTTGAAACCCTGCGCGCCGATCGGATGGATGGATTGCGCGGCGTTGCCCATCAGCACGAAGCGCGGCGCCACCAGGCGCTCGGCCACCACGCGCACGAGCGGGTAGGCGNNCGCGCCGACCCGTCGCACGCGCCCGGCGCGCCAGCCGAAGCGCTGCTGGAAATAATCGGCATAGGCGGTATCGGACAGCGCCAGCACGCCGTCGGCGTCCGCGCGCGCCACGCCGCAGATGGCGCCGTAGTGGCCGCCGGCCATCGGCAGCAGCGCCACCGGCCCCTGCGACGTGAAACGTTCGTAGGCGGTGCCATCGGGCGCGCGGTCGGTGGCCAGGCTGCAGACGACCAGCGTCTGGCGGTAATCGTGTTCGTCGGTGCCGATGCCGAAGGCGGCGCGTGCCAGCGAACGGGTGCCGTCGGCGGCCACCAGCAGGCGCGTGCGCAGTTCGCGCACACCCGACTCGCCTTCGATGCGCACGCGCGGACCGTCCACGTCGGGTTGCACCGCCACCACCTTCGCGGGGCGGTGGCGCACCAGGCCGGCCACGTCGGCCACCCGCGCTTCCAGCGCCTGGCCCAGTTCGCGCGCCAGCACCACGCCGCCGAAGGCCTCGCGGCCGAGCTCGCCGGCCTCGAGCCGCACGGAGCCGAAATCGCCGGCGCGGCTGACGTGGATGCGGCGGATCGGCGCCGGCGGCGTGGCCAGGCGCGGCAACACGCCCAGCGCACCGAGCGCATTGAGGCTGGCGGCGGCGAGCGCGAGCTTGCGCTCGTCGAAACCCGGCGCGCCGGCCTGCGGCGCGCTGGCCTCGACCAGGCCCAGCCGCAGCCCGCGGCCCTCGAGCGCGCAGGCCAGCGAATTGCCGACCAGGCCGCCGCCGAGGATCAGGATGTCGTAGTCAAAGCCGTCTTCACTGGCCATGTGCCCATGATACGCGCCGTGCCCACCGGCCGGCGCAGCCGGGGTACAGTTCCGCTAAAATGACCGCCTGCCTTCCGGAAGCCTGACCATGACCCTGACCCGCCGCCCGCGCCTGGCCCTGTTCGCCGCCCTCGCCGTCCTGATGGCCGCGACCCGCCTGAACCATTTCGGCGCGGTGCCGGATGCCTCCTGGGCGGTGTTCCTGCTCGCCGGCTTCTACCTGGCCGGCAGCGTGCGCTGGGCCTTCCCGGCGCTGATGGTGCTGGCCGTGGCGGTCGACTACGTCGTCATCACCGGCGCGGGCCTGAGCTTCTGGAGCCACTACTGCGTGTCGCCGGGTTACTGGTTCCTGCTGCCGGCGCACTTCGCGCTGTGGGCGGCGGGCGCGGGCCTGGCCCGCTTCGGCCGGGGCCAGCCGCTGCGCCAGCTGGCCGGCCTTGCGCCGGCCGTGCTCGGCGGCGCGGCGCTGTGCCACCTGTTCGCGCAGGGCGGCTTCTACTGGCTCAGCAGCAGCGTCGCCGCGCCCACCGTGGCCGGCTGGGCGAAGAATTACGCCGACTGGTTCCTGCCCTACCTCGGCACCACCGCGCTCTACGTCGGCCTCGCCGCCGTCGTGCACGCCTTCGTGGTGCTGATGCACCGCGCCGCCCCGGCGGCGGCCCGCGACGCCGGGCGCTGAGCCCATGGGCAACCGCCTGTCGAAGATCTACACGCGCACTGGCGACGACGGCAGCACCGGCCTTGGCGACGGTTCGCGCGTGGCCAAGGATTCGGCCCGCGTCACCGCCTACGGCACCGTCGACGAAGCCAATTCGGCCATCGGCCTGGTGCTGGCCTGCGACATCCCCGATGAAGTGCGCAACGTGCTGGTGTCGGTGCAGCACCAGATGTTCGACCTCGGCGGCGAGCTGTGCATCCCCGGCCACGCCGCCATCGGCGACGCCGACATCCAGCGGCTCGAGGACCAGCTCGACCATTTCAACGCCGACCTGCCGCCGCTCAGGGACTTCATCCTGCCCGGCGGCGGCGTGGCGGCGGCGCACTGCCACCTGGCGCGCACCATCTGCCGCCGCGCCGAGCGCGAGGTGGTGACGCTGTCGCACCACGACGCGGTTCGCCCGGAAGCCATCCGCTTCCTCAACCGCCTGTCCGACCTGCTGTTCGTGGTCGCCCGCGTGCTGGCCCGCGCCAGCGGCCACGGCGAGGTGCTCTGGAACCACGAGCGCCGCAAAGGCTGAGCGTGCTGCTTTACACGCACCCGGCCTGCCTGACGCACGACCCCGGCCCGGGGCACCCGGAAAGCCCGGCGCGGCTCGAAGCCGTGCTGCACGCGGTGCGCGCGGCCTTCCCGCAGCTGGCCTGGCGCGAGGCGCCGGCCGCCACGCGCGAAGCGCTGCTGCGCGTGCACGGCAAGGCCCTGGTGTCTTCGGTGCTCGACATCGAATCCGACGACGTGCGCCGGCTCGACGATGACACCGCCATGTCGCCCGGCTCGGCCCAGGCTGCCCTGCGCGCCGCCGGCGCCGGCATCGCCGCAGTGGACGCGCTGATGGCCGGCGAAGCGCGCCAGGCCTTCTGCGCGGTGCGCCCGCCCGGCCACCACGCCACCGCCAGCACGGCCATGGGCTTCTGCCTGTTCAACTCCATCGCGGTGGCCGCGGCGCATGCCGTGCACGCGCACGGGCTGCACCGCGTCGCCATCGCCGACTTCGACGTGCACCACGGCAACGGCAGCCAGGACATCTTCGCCGGCGACCCGCGCGTGATGTACGTCAGCTCGCACCAGGCGCCGCTGTACCCGCACACCGGCCTGCCCGGCGAACGCGGCGTGGGCAACCTGGCCAATGCCACGCTGCCGCCGGGTTCGGGCGGCGAGGCCTTCCGCGCCGCGTGGCGCGACACCCTGATTCCGGAACTCGAGGCCTTCAAGCCGCAGCTGCTGCTGGTGTCGGCCGGTTTCGACGGCCACCGCCTCGACCCGCTCGCCGACCTTGCGCTGGAGCCCGAGGACTACCGCTGGATCAGCCACGAGCTGGCCGCGCTCGCCGGCCGCCACGGCCAAGGCCGGGTGGTTTCGATGCTGGAAGGCGGCTACAGCCTGTCGGCGCTGCGTGCCTGCAGCGTGGCCCACCTGCACGGCCTGCGCGACGCCGCCTGAGCCCGCGGCCCCGCCCCGCGCGGGCCGTGTTGCCCCGCCCTGCCTGCATGGGCCAAGCTATCCCGTCTTTCCCCCGGATGTCGCCGTGCGCCGCCCAGCCCTTCGCCTGCTTCCGCTCTGCCTGGCCATGGCCTGCGCCGCCCGCGCCGAGGACACCGCGCTTCCCGGCTGGGAACGCTGCCCCGCCGCCAGCACCCTGCCGCTTTACCGCCCGCTCGACGCGGCGCCGCCGAAGCGCGAAGGCGCCAGCACCGACATCAGCGCCGAACACCTGGACGTCTCCAAGCAGGACGTGACCGTGCTCACCGGCAAGGTCGAACTGCAGCACGCCGACCAGTGGCTGGGCACCGACAAGCTCACCTTCGAACACGACACCGAGCGTTTCGCCACCGAAGGCCCGGTCACCTATCAGGACCGCAGCCTGCGCCTGCTGGCCGAAAAGGCCGAGGGCGACCAGAAGGCCGACGAACTGCGCCTGCGCGGCGTGCAGTACCAGTTCAACGGCGAAGCCGGCAACGGCCGCGCCGACGACGTGCTGCTGCGCGGCCAGGAAGGCACGCTCTCGGGAGGCACCTACTCCACCTGCCCGCCGGACCAGCGCCAGTGGGAATTCGCCGCCTCGCGCATCGTGGTGGACCAGGAAAGCGGCATGGGCACCGCGCGCAACGCCACCCTGCGGGTCGGGGGCGTGCCGCTGCTGTGGCTGCCGTGGATCGCCTTCCCCACCGACGACCGCCGCCGCACCGGCCTGCTGGCCCCGACCCTGGGCTACGACGACCGCAACGGCTTCGAGTACGAGCAGCCGATCTACCTGAACCTGGCGCCGAACTACGACGCCACCCTGCAGCCGCGCTGGCTGGCCGAACGCGGCCTGATGCTGGGCGGCGAATTCCGCTACCTCGGCCGCAGCCGCGCCGGCACGCTGGAAGCCAGCTGGCTGCCCGACGACGACCTGGCCAACCGCGACCGCGGCCTGGCACGCTGGCGCCACTTCGAAACCTTCTCGCCGCACTGGTACTTCGCCGCCGACCTCAACCACGTCAGCGACGACGAATACTTCGCCGACTTCGGCGACTCGCTGGCCACCACGTCCATCTCGCTGGTGGAGAGCTCGATGGGCCTGTACGGCCGCGGCCTGGGCTGGAGCGCCAGCCTGACGGCGCAGGACTGGCAGATCGCCAGCCCGCTGCTGCTCGAGGGCAGCGAGCCCTACCGCCGCCTGCCGACGGCGCGCGCGCAGTGGATGCGCCCCTTCGCCAACTGGCTGGAACTGGGCGTGGACGCCGAGGCCGTGCGCTTCCAGGGCGCGGGCCGCGACGGCGGCAACCGCGTCGACCTGCGGCCGTTCGTGCGCCTGCCCTTCGGCGGCGCCGCCTGGTTCGCCACCCCGCAGCTGGCCTGGCGCTACACCGCCTATTCGCTCGACGACAGCCTGGTTCCGCCGGGTGGCGACGACGCCCCCAGCCGCAGCCTGCCGGTGATGAGCCTGGACATGGGCGCCTTCTTCGAGCGCGGCTTCGAGCTCGGCGGCGGCAGCTACCGGCAGACGCTGGAACCGCGCCTTTACTACCTGAACGTGCCCTACCGCGACCAGGACGATCTGCCGCTGTTCGACACCCAGCCGCTCACCTTCTCCTGGCCCGGCCTGTTCCGCGACAACCGATTCGGCGGCGCCGACCGCCAGGGCGATGCCGACCAGGTGACCGTGGCCCTGACCAGCCGCGTGCTCGATGCCGGCGACGGCCGCGAGTTGCTGAGCGTGGGCCTGGGCCGCATCCACTATTTCGAAGCGCCGCGCGTCACCGTGCCGGGCGCGCCGCCCCTGTCCGACGACGGCTCGGCCTGGGTGGCCGAGGCGAACCTGTCGATCAGCCCGCGTTGGAGCCTGGGCCTGGCCCAGCAGTGGGACCCGGACAGCGAACGCACCACCCTGTCGGCCGTCCGCAGCCAGTGGCGCTTCGGCGACGCTGGCGTGCTCAACGCCGCCTACCGCTACCGCGCCGGCCTGCTCGAGCAGACCGACCTGTCATTCGCCCTGCCCCTCCGCGCCAACTGGCGCCTGCTGGGCCGCTGGAACTACTCCCTGCGCGACAACCAGAGCCTCGAGGCCTTGGCCGGCGTGGAGTGGAAGAGCTGCTGCGTGGCGGTCCGCGTGCTCGGCCGCCGCTACGTCCGCGAGTTCAGCGGCGAGCAGAACACGGGCATCTATCTTGAGCTGGAATTGAACGGCGTCGGCAGCTTCGGCCGCAGCACGGCCCGTCTGCTCGATGATGCTATTCTTGATTATTCCCGCTGAAAAACGTGGCGCCGGAGCCGCAAACCGCATGAAGAACGCCTTCACCCCCGTCCTCGCCGTCCTGCTGGCCCTCTCTGCCGCCCTGGCCCCCGGCCATGGGCTGGCCCAGGCCACCACCGCGGTGGACGGCATCGTCGCCGTCGTGGACGAGGACGTGATCCTGCGCAGCGAGCTCGACCGCGCCGTGAACAACATCACCGCGCAGTACGCCAACACGCCGGGACAGCTGCCGCCGCGCGACGTGCTCGAGCGCCAGGTGCTCGACCGCCTCGTGCTGGCCCGCATCCAGCTCACCCGCGCCCGCGATTCCGGCATCCGCGTCAGCGACGGCGAGCTGGCCCAGGCCATTGAAACCGTGGCCTCGCGCAACCGCATGACCCAGGACCAGCTCCGCCAGCGCCTGGCCGCCGACGGCCTGAGCTACGAAGAATTCCGCGCCAGCCTGCGCGACGAACTGCTGATCGAGCGCCTGCGCCAGCGTTACGTGCAGAGCCGCGTGCAGATCAGCGAGGCCGAGATCGACCAGCTGCTGGCCGTGCGCGAAATCGGCGGGCCGGAAGTGCGCCTGGCCAACATCGTCGTGGGCCTGCCCGAGGGCGCCTCGCCCGACGAAGTGGCGCTGGCGCAGAAGAAGGCGCGCGACATCAAGGCCGTGATCGAACGCGGCGAACTCGACTTCCGCGCCGCGGCCATCCGCTATTCCGACGCGCAGAATGCGCTCGAGGGCGGCGATATCGGCTGGCGCGCGCTCGACGCGATCCCGCCGGCCTTCGTCGGCCTGATCCAGCAGATGCAGCCGGGCCAGATCAGCGAACCCGTGCGCGGCCCCAGCGGCTACCAGCTGATCCAGCTGGTGGAAACCCGCGAGCAGGGCCGCCAGACCCTGACCGAGTACAACGCCCAGGGCATCATGATCCGCGTCACCCCGACCCTGCCGGCCGAAGCGGCCCGCCAGAAGGCCGAGGACCTGTATTCGCGCATCCAGGCCGGCGAAGACTTCGCCAAGCTCGCCCGCGAGAATTCCGACGACACCCTGAGCCGCAACGATGGCGGCGACATGGGCTGGTTCCAGGTCAATGCCTGGGGCACCGCGGTGGGCTCGCAGCTCAATGCGCTGCAGGACGGCCAGGTGTCCCGCCCGTTCCAGAGCGACGCCGGCTGGCACATCATCAAGCGCCTGGGCGTCCGCGAGCAGGACGTGACCGAGCAGAACCGCCGCAACCAGGCGCGCGAGATCATCGCCCAGCGCAAGGCCGAGGAAGAGTTCGAGCGCTTCCTGCGCCAGCTGCGCTCGGAAGCCTACGTCGAGAGCCGCCTGTCGGCTTCCTGATCCGATGCGACCGCGGCTGGCCCTGGTCCCGGGTGAGCCGGCCGGCATCGGGCCCGAGCTGTGCGTGCGCCTGGCCCAGCGCGAGCGCCAGGCCGAACTGATCGCCTACGCCGACCCCGGCACCCTGCAGGCCGCCGCCGAGGCGCTCGGCCTGCCGCTGATCCTGCGTGAACCCGGCCAGGCCACCGGCCCGGGCGAACTCGCGCTGCATCCGGTGCCGCAGGCGCGGCCCGTGCACTTCGGCCAGCCCGACCCCGCCAACGCCCCGGCCGTGATCGCCGCGCTGGAAGCCGCCGCGGCCGCCTGCCTGTCGGGCGACTGCCAGGGCCTGGTCACCGGCCCCGTGCACAAGGCCGTCATCAACGAAGGCGGCATCGCCTACACCGGCACCACCGAGCTGCTGGCCCGCCAGGCCGGCGTGGAGGTGGTGATGATGCTGGCCAACCCCACGCTGCGCGTCGCCCTGGCCACCACCCACCTGCCCCTGCGCGCCGTGCCCGACGCCATCACCGGCGACGGCCTGGCGCGCGTGCTGCGCATCACCCACGCCGCGCTGCGCAACGACTTCGGCATCGCCGCCCCGCGCATCGCCGTGCTGGGCCTGAACCCGCACGCGGGCGAGGACGGCCACCTGGGCCGCGAGGAGATCGACGTCATCATTCCCTGCCTGCAGGCGCTGCGCGCCGAAGGGATGGACCTGGTGGGCCCGCTGCCGGCCGACACCGCCTTCCTGCCGGCGAAGCTGGCCGGCTTCGACGCCGTGCTGGCCATGTACCACGACCAGGGCCTGCCCGTGCTCAAGCACGCCGGCTTCGAGCAGGCGGTGAACATCACGCTCGGCCTGCCCTACCCGCGGGTCGCGGTGGACCACGGCACGGCGCTGGAGCTGGCCGGCCGCGGCACCGCCGACCCGTCCAGCCTTTACGCCGCGGTGGCGCTGTGCACCACGCTGGCCGCCCGGAGGATCCCCACGTGAGCCATTTCAAGGCGCCGCCGAAGAAAAACCTCGGCCAGCATTTCCTCACCGACCGCCGCTACATCGACATGATCGTGCTGGCGGTGGATCCGCAGCCCGGCGACCGCCTGGTCGAAATCGGCCCCGGCCAGGGCGCCATCACCTTCCCGCTGCTGCGCCGCCACGGCGAGCTGACGGTGATCGAGTTCGACCGCGACCTGATCACGCCGCTGATGGAAGCCAGCGAAGGCGTGGGCCGCCTGACGGTGATCCACAAGGACGTACTGCAGGTGGACTTCAGCAAGCTGGCGGCCGACGACGGCCAGCACGCCGGGCGGCAGATCCGCCTGGTCGGCAACCTGCCCTACAACATCTCCTCGCCCATCCTCTTCCACGCGCTCGAGCACGCCGCGGCGGTGCGCGACATGCACTTCATGCTGCAGAAGGAAGTGGTGGACCGCATGGCCGCCGGCCCCGGCAGCAAGGTGTTCGGCCGCCTGAGCGTGATGCTGCAGGCCTATTGCACCGTCACCTCGCTGTTCGACGTGCCGCCCGGCGCCTTCCGGCCGCCGCCGAAGGTGGACTCGGCCGTGGTGCGGCTGGTGCCGCTGCCGGCCGCCGAGGTGGGCATCAGCGACCCGGCGCTGTTCGAGCGCGTGGTGCGCGATGCCTTCGGCCAGCGCCGCAAGACCCTGCGCAACGCGCTGCAGCAGGTTTGCTCGGGCGCCGACATCGAAGCCGCGGGCTTGCGCCCCGACGCCCGTGCGGAACAGCTGGAAGTGGCTGAATTCAAGCAGTTGGCGAACCACCTCGCAGCGCTGCCCCCGACCGCCTGACACGCGTAGAATGGCGGCATGGACACGCCCCTGCACGCCATCCAGGTCGTGGTCGCCACCCGGTTCCTCGATGACCAGTCGATCCCCGAGGACGACCGCTACGTCTTCGCCTACACCATCCAGATCCGGAACACGGGCGAGGTGCCCGCGCGCCTGATCAGCCGCCACTGGGTCATCACCGACGCCAACGGCAAGGTGCAGGAAGTGCGCGGCGAGGGCGTGGTGGGCGAACAGCCCTGGCTGCGCCCGGGCGAGAGCTTCGAGTACACCTCGGGCGCGGTGCTGGAAACGCCGCTGGGCACCATGCACGGCAGCTACCAAATGCTGGCCGACGACGGCACCCGCTTCGACGCCATGATCGACCCCTTCACCCTTTCCATCCCGCGGACCCTGCACTGATGGCCACCTACGCCATCGGCGACGTCCAGGGCTGCTACGACGCGCTGCAAAGGCTGCTGGAAAAGATCCGCTTCGACCCGGCGGTGGACCCGCTCTGGTTCTGCGGCGACCTGGTCAACCGCGGCGGCCAGTCGCTGGAAACCCTGCGCCTGGTCCACTCGCTGGCCATCCACAGCACCATCGTGCTGGGCAACCACGACCTGTCGCTGCTGGCCATCTCCACCCGCCGCGAAGCCGACCAGCGCAAGGTCAACCCCGACCTGCAGCGCGTGCTGTTCGCCGAGGATTCGGCCCAGCTCATTGGCTGGCTGCGGCAGCAGAAGCTCTTCCACGTCGACCGCACGCTCGGCTTCGCCATGGTGCACGCCGGCCTGGCGCCGAAGTGGACGATCACGCTGGCCGAGGCGCGCGCCCGCGAGGTCGAGGAAAAGCTGCGCGGCGAGGGCTTCTTCAAGCTGGTGAAGAACATGTACGGCGACAAGCCGGCCTGGTCGCCCAAGCTCACCGGCGTCGACCGCCACCGCGCCATCATCAACGTGTTCACGCGCCTGCGTTACTGCACGCCGGGTGGCCGCATCGGCTTCGACGACAAGGGCCGCCCCGGCACCCAGAAGCCCGGCATGTATCCTTGGTACGAAGTGCCCGGGCATGCGCCGCGCGAACTGCCGGTGGTGTTCGGCCACTGGTCCACGCTGGGCCTGTTCATGGGCCTGGGCGTGTATGCCATCGACACCGGTGCGGTCTGGGGCGGCAAGCTCACCGCCATGGAACTGGGCCCCGAGCTGCGCCTGCACCAGGTGCCCGGCCGCGACCCGCCCGACAACGCGCCCCGCGGCGACGACTGATGAACAGGAGGACTGCCATGACCCGATCCCTGACCACGCTGGCCCTGGCCACCGCGCTGGCCTTCGCCGGCACCGCCTTCGCCCAGGACGCCGGCCGCGCCGAACGCGACCAGCGCGCGGTGGCACGCGTGCAGGCGCTGCAGCAGGCCGTGGCCCCGGGCAAGCAGATCTTCATCGCCCGCCAGCTGTCGCTCACGCCCGAAGAAGCGGCCACCTTCTGGCCCCTCTACGACGCCCACCAGTCGGCGCTCGCCGACCTCGCGGAGCGCCGCGCCGACCTGTTGCGCGAACGCGACGAAAAAGTGGCGGCGAACGACTTCGACGACGGCGACCGCGCCGACCTGGCCGAGGACCTGCTCGCGCTCGACACCGACGAGGCCGAGCTGCTCGAGGCCACCTTCGGCCGCCTCAACCGCGCCGGCATGCCGGTGGCCAAGGCCGCGCGCTACGTCGAGCTCGAGAACGACCTGCGCGCCCTGCGCCACTTCGGCCTGGAAGGCGCGCCGGATTACGTCAGCCAGTAATCCCGCGGCGGCGGTAGTCGACGAATTCGAAGGGCAAGGCGTGGCGTGCGTCGGCGGGNNGAAATGCGCTGGCTCGAAGGCCGGGAAAAACGCGTCGGCGTCGGCCACCACGGTGTCCACGTGGGTCAGGTGCAGGTGGCTGGCCCGCGGCAGCGCCAGCGCATACACCTCGCCGCCGCCGATCACCATCAGCTCGGCACCGGCGGCCAGCGACAGCGCTTCGTCCAGCGACGCCACGGCTTCCATGCCGGGAAAAGGAACCTGGTTCGACCGCGTCAGCACCAGGTTGCGCCGGCCCGGCAGGGCGCGGCCCAGCGACTCGGCGGTGCGCCGGCCCATCAGCAGCGGTTTGCCCAGCGTGAGGGCCTTGAAGCGCTGCAGGTCGTCGGGCAGGCGCCAGGGCAGCTCGTTGCCGCGGCCGATGCCGCGCGCGCGGTCGAGCGCCGCCACCAGGCGCAGTGCCGGCGCCGCGCTCACACCGCCACCGGCGCCTTGATGGCCGGGTGCGGGTCGTAGCCTTCGATGGCGATGTCCTCGTAGCGCATCGCGAACAGGTCGCGCGCTTCCGGCGCCAGCACCAGCTTCGGCAGCGGCCGTGGCGAACGCGACAGCTGTTCGCGCGCCTGTTCGACGTGGTTGCTGTACAGGTGCGCGTCGCCCAGCGTGTGCACGAAATCGCCCACGCCCAGGCCGCAGTGGCGCGCCACCATGTGGGTCAGCAGCGCATAGCTGGCGATGTTGAAGGGCACGCC
>DNNT01000074.1 GCA_003497545.1 Arenimonas sp.
CCGCCGCCGCGCTGCGCGAGCACCAGGTGGACTGCCTGCTGGTGGCGCCCGGCGCGGGCGACACCGGCGAAGGCATCGTCACCCGCACCGACCTGCTGGACGCGCTCACCGACGGCGGCCTGGGCCGCGACGCGCCCGTGGGCCCGCTGGCCAGCCGCCCGCTGCTGGCGGTGCGCGCCGACGAGGTGCTGTTCCAGGCCCTGGTCACCATGACCGAACACCACGTGGAGCGCGTGGTGGTGCGCGACGGCGAGGGCCACGCGCTGGGCACGCTCGGCATGGCGGAAGTGCTGGCGCACTACGCCAGCAGTTCGCACCTGATCAGCCTGCGCCTGGCGCGCGCGCAAACCGTGGACGACATCGCCGAGGCCGCGCGCGGCATGGCCGACCTGGTGCGCCAGCTGCACGCCCAGGGCGCGAAGATGAGCTACCTGATGGAAATGGTCAGTGCGCTCAACAGCCGCATCCTGGCGCGCGTTTTCGCGCAGGTGGTGCCCGCCCGGTTCCACGACCGCATTTGCCTGCTGGTGCTGGGCAGCGAAGGCCGCCGCGAGCAGATCCTCAAGACCGACCAGGACAACGCCCTGGTGCTGGCCGACGGCTTCGAATGGGACGGCCTGCCGGCAGCCATGGACGCCTTCTCGGCCGCGCTCGAACGCATCGGCTACCCACCCTGTCCCGGCCAGGTGATGGTGAACAACCCGCACTGGCGGCTCACCGTGTCGCAGTGGCGCGAACGCATCGGCCAGTGGGCGCGCGTGGCGGATGGCCAGACCGCGCTCGACCTGGCCATCACCCTCGACGCCCGCCCGGTGGCCGGCAACGCCGCGCTCTACGAACCGCTGCAGCCCGCCATGCGCGAACTGGGCAAGGACGCCATCCTGCTGCGTTACCTGGCCGAAGCCGCGCTCAGCAAGGGCAACCCGCTCACCTGGCTGGGCCAGGTGCGCGAAACCGGCGGCCGCGCCGACATCAAGCGCGGCGGCGTGTTCCCGCTGGTGCACGGCCTGCGCACGCTGGCGCTGAAACACGGCATCGCCCACCGCAACAGCTTCGACCGCTGCGCCGCGCTGGTGGCCGCCCACGCCATGGACACCGAACTCGGCCGCGACGTGCCGCAGGCCCTGGCGGTGCTGATGCGCCTGCGCCTGGGCCAGCAGCTGGCCGACCTCGACGCCGGCCTGCCGCCCGGCAACGGCGTGGACGTGGCCGCGCTGCGCCGGCTCGACCGCGAATTGCTGCGAGACGCGCTGCGCGTGGTGAACGCCTTCAAGGACCACGTGCAGTCGGTCTTCCACGTGGGCGGCTGAGCCATGAACGGGCTGCAGCGCTGGTGGTGGGCGCGGCGCCACGGCGCGGGCGAATGGGCGCCGCTGTTCGGCCCGGCGCCGGCGGGCGAATGGGTGTCGCTCGACCTCGAAACCACCGGCCTGGATCCGCGCCACGACGCCATCCTCAGCCTCGCCGCGGTGCCGGTGCGCGGCGGCCAGGTGAAGCTGGGCGAACGTTTCGAAACCTACGTGCACCCGGGCCGCGGCTTCGACATCGAATCCATCCGCCACCACCGCATCACCCCGGCCGAAGTGGCCGACGCGCCGCAGCTGCGCGACGTGCTGCCGCGATTCCTGCGCTGGCTGGGCCCGCGCACGCTGCTGGGCCACCACCTGGCCTTCGACCTGGCCATGCTCGAGCGGCCCATGCGCACCGTGTTCGGCTTCCCGCTGCCCAACCGAACGGCCGAACTGGGCCAGGCCTACCTCGACCACCGCCGCCTGGCCGACCCGCACGTGCAGGTGGACCTGTCGCTCGACGCCATCGCCGCCGAGCTCGGCCTGCCGGTGCTGGCGCGCCACACCGCGCTGGGCGACGCCAGCACCGTGGCCCTGGCCTGGCTGGCCCTGCAGCGGCGCAAACAGGGCGGCTGAGATGGACACCCGGCGCTGCCAGCGGCCAGAATTGCAGCCATGCGACTGACTGTTTCCGCCGAACGCAGCCTGCCCTGCACGCCCGAAGTGGCGTTCCGGATGGCCACCAGCCCCGAACGTTTCCCGGCCTTTTTCACCGGTTTCGGGCCCATCCCGGCCGTCAGCGGCATCCGTCTGCACGCGCCGCTGGCCGTGGGCAGCACGCGCCGCGTGCACAACGCCGACGGCACCGTGCTCAGCGAACGCGTCACCGTGCTCGACCCGCCGGTGCGCCACGCCTACGTGCTCACGGGCTTTCGCCCGCCGTTCTCCTGGCTGGTCACGCAGGGCGAGGCGAACTGGACCTTCGCCGGCCACGAATTCGGCTCGCGCGTGCGCTGGGACTACGAATTCACCCTGGCGCGGCGCTGG
Organism: Arenimonas sp.; assembly: GCA_003497545.1. Taxonomy (GTDB): domain Bacteria; phylum Pseudomonadota; class Gammaproteobacteria; order Xanthomonadales; family Xanthomonadaceae; genus Arenimonas. The sequence continues at coordinate 2,337 of DNNT01000074.1, forward strand.
CTGGCGCCCGTCACCGCGCTGATGCTGCAGCTGTTCATGCGCCGCGCCATGCACCGCTGCCTGAAGAACATGGCGCGCGCGCTGGCCGAACCGGTGGCCGCGGCACCCTGATGGGTGAGTGGCTGCTGCTGGCGCTGGCGCCGGTGTTCCTTGCCTTCGTGGCCTGGGAAGCCTGGTACTGGCGCAAGCGTCGGCCCGGCCTGTACACGCTGCGCGACACACTTTCCAACGCCGCGCTGGCACTGATGCACCAGGGCGCCGATGCACTGGCCTGGGCGGCGGTGATCGGTGCCTACTGGTGGGTGCACCAGTTCCGCGTGTTCGATCTGACGGCCTCGTGGGCCTCGGTGGCGCTGCTGTTCGTGGCGCAGGACTTCGCCTATTACTGGTGGCACCGGCTCAGCCACCGCGTGCGCTGGATGTGGGCCTCGCACGTCACCCATCATTCGTCCGAGCGGCTGAACCTGTCCACGGCGTTCCGGCAGTCCATCACCTACCCGGTGTCGGGCATGTCGCTGTTCTGGCTGCCGCTGGCCTGGCTGGGGTTTTCGCCGGCGCACATCGTCATCGTGGTGGCCATCAACCTGGCCTTCCAGTTTTTCGTGCACACGCAGGCGGTGGGCCGGTTGGGCTGGCTGGAGCAGGTGTTCAACACGCCTTCGCACCACCGCGTGCACCACGCGCGCAACCCGAAGTACATCGACCGCAACTACGCCGGCGTGCTCATCGTCTGGGACAAGCTGTTCGGCACCTTCACCGAAGAAGACCCGGCCGTGCCCTGCGAATACGGCCTGGTGAAACCCGTGCGTTCGCACAACCCGCTGGTGCTGACCTTCCACGAATGGGGCGATTTGCTGCGCGATGCGGCGCGGGCGCGCGGTTGGCAGCGGCTGGGGCAGCTGTTCGGGCCGCCGGAAAACGCCCTTTCGCAGCGGGATTTCCCGCGCCCCGTGGCGGAACCGCCGCCCGGTTGATGCAGGTCAACGGCGCCGTCATGCGCCGGCCCTAGGCTGGGGGCCTTGGTTGGAGGCAGCCCCATGCCGAACCCGCAGGACCCGCTGGGCCCACGTCTGCGCGACTACGCCCTGTCCGAACTCACCAGCGCCGCCGGGCAATTGGCCCGCGAAGGCGACGCGCGCCACACCGGCGTGCACCAGGCCCGCAAGCGCCTGCGCCGCACCCGCGCCACCCTGGCCCTGGCCCGGCGCCCGCTGGGCGACACCGGCCGCCGCCTCGACGACGCCCTGGGCCAGGCCTGCCGCGGTCTGTGCGGCCTGCGCGACGCCCAGGCCCTGGTGGAAGCCTTGGCCCGGCTGGAAGCCACGGCCCCCGCCGGATTGCGCGAACAGCTGCCCGCGGCCGTCGCCCTGGCCAGCGCCCGCCGCGAAGAAAAAATGGCCGCGGCGCTGGCGCGCGACCCCGGCTTCGAACGCCATCGAAAGCGCCTGCTGGCGCTGGCCGCGCGCCTTGCGCGGCTGGACTGGGACGCCGTGGACGAGGCCGTGGTGGCGAAAGGCGTGGCGCGCTCCGAACGCCGCCTGGCCAAGGCCCGACGCCGCGCCGAACGCGCCCCCGGCGACGACGAACGCTGGCACGTGCTGCGTCGGCGCCTGCGCCGCCTGCGCCAGCAGGACCACCTGTTGGCCACGCTGGCGCCGGAATTGCGCCCGGTGTCGGGCGCGTCCACCGAAGAAGCCACCACGCTCGGCGAAGCCCAGGACGACGTGCTGCTGCTGCGCGCCTGCGGCCGCGGTTCGCCCTTCCCGTTGACGCTGCGGCGCGAATTGCGCGCGTTGGCCACGCAACGCTTGCGCCAGGTGCGCGGGCTGGCCGACGATCCGGACTGAGCCCGACTTCCCGCCGGAAAACCCGCCATGGCCGAGATCGAACTGCGCCTGCAGCACCTCGACCAGCTCTACGACAGCTTCGACCCGGCGCCGTTTCCCGCCAAGGCGCTCGACCGCCGAGTCGAGGCCTATCTGGTGGAAAGCGCCGGCGAACACAGCCACCGGGAGCCGCTTACGGTGGTGCTGCACGGGCCGCCTTCGCTGGAAGCGCGCCTGGGCGAAATGGCCGACGCCATCCACGCGCACTTCGCGCTGGCGCATGCGCAGGCCGAGCGCCGCCACCGCCGGCGCCGGCGCGTCGGTCGCTTCGCCATCCTCGCCGGCACGCTCACGCTGGCCGTGGTGCTGGTGGCGCGGCACTGGCTGGCCATGGTGCCGGCGCCGTTCGGCGAGGTGCTGTCGGAGGGCCTGCTGATCCTGGCCTGGGTGGCGCTGTGGCGGCCCATCGAAACCATCGGCTTCGATTCCTGGGAAAGCCGCATCGAGCGCGGCCTGCTGCAGAAGCTGGCTTCGGTGCCGCTGCGTTTCGTGGTGGGCTGAACCGCGCTGGCGGGGCGTTCACGGGGGGCGGTGGCACACTGCGCCGGTGAAATTGATTCCCTGCCTGCTGCTGGCGCCGCTCGCCGCGTTCGCCGCCGACACCACGCCGCCGGTGCGGCTCGAGCNNAGCCCGTGGTGGTCAGCGCCACCCGCGACGCGCGCCCGCTCACCGACGTGCCCGCTTCGCTCGACGTGCTCGACGCCACCACGCTGCGCCGCGCCCGCCCCGCGCTGTCCCTGGCCGAAGCGCTGCCGCGCGTGCCGGGCGTGGTGGTGCGCGACCGCCAGAACCAGGCGCAGGACCTGCAGGTATCGATCCGCGGCTTCGGCGCGCGCGCCAGTTTCGGCGTGCGCGGGCTGCGCCTGTACGCCGACGGCATTCCCGCAACGATGCCCGACGGCCAGGGCCAGGTTTCGCANNGCGGGTGGAAGTGCTGCGCGGGCCGTTTTCGGCGCTTTACGGCAACTCCGCGGGCGGCGTGGTTTCCGTCTTCAGCGAAGCACCGCCGGCGACGCCGGAGCTGGAAGCCGATGCGCTGGCTGGCAGCGACGGGCTGTGGCGCGCGGGCGCGTCCTGGCGCGGCCCGCTCACCGCCAGCGCTGGCCTGCGCGTGGACGCCGCGCGCGCCGCTGCCGACGGTTACCGCCGCCATTCCGCCTGGCGCCGCGACGCCGCGCAGGCGCAGCTGCGCGCCGCGCTGGCGGGCGGCGGCGAGCTGACGGTGCTGCTGAACCACCTCGACCTCACCGCCGACGATCCGCAGGGCCTCACCGCCGCGGAGCTCGCGCGCGACCGCCGCGCATCCAGCCCGGGCGCGCTGCTGTTCGACACCCGCAAGACGGTGGAACAGCAGCAGCTCGGCGCACGTTTCGTGCAGCCGGTGGGCCAATGGCGGGAGCTGGCGCTGGTGGCGTACGCGGGCCACCGGCAAACCTTCCAGGGCCTGTCGGTGCCGGTGGCGGCGCAGGCCAGCCCCACGTCCGGCGGTGGCGTGATCGACCTCGACCGCGACTACCGCGGCCTCGACGCGCGCTGGCAGGCANNCTCACCGCCGGCAGCGCCTTCGAGCTGGCCGATGAAACGCGGCGGGGCTTCGAGAACTTCGCCGATGGCCGCCTGGGCGTGGTCGGCGCGCTGCGCCGCGACGAAGACAACACGGTGCGCAGCCACGATGTCTACGCGCAGGCCGACTGGGCCTTCGCGCCGGACTGGTCGCTCAACGCGGGGCTGCGCCGCAGCGTGGTGCGCTTCGAATCGGTGGACCGCTACCTGCGCCCGGGCAATCCCGACGACAGTGGACGCCTGCGTTATTCGCGCACCTCGCCGGTGCTCGGGCTGCTGTGGCGCGCCCGCGAGGGCCTGAGCGTTTATGCGAACGCCGGCGCGGGTTTCGAAACGCCCACCTTCGCCGAGCTGGCCTACCGCATCGACGGCGCCAGCGGCCTCAACACCACGCTGCGCCCGGCGCGCAGCCGCCACGCCGAACTCGGCCTGCGCTGGCGCGGCGAAGCGGCGACGCTCGACGCCGCGCTCTTCCACGCCCGCACCGAAGACGAACTGGTGGTGGTGGCGAACCAGGGCGGGCGCAGCACGTTCGCCAACGCCGGCCTGACGCGCCGTCGGGGCGCCGAACTCTCCTTCGAAGCGCCGCTGGCCGAGGACTGGACGCTGTCGGGCAGCGCCACCTGGCTCGACGCCCGCCACCGGCGCGATTTCGGCCTGTGCGCGGCGCCGCCGTGCACGGGCAGCGAACTGCTGATCGTCGCCGGCAAGCAACTGCCGGGCATCGCCGCGCGTTCGGCCTGGGCCGAGCTGCGTTGGCGTGCCGACGAGCACACCGATGTGATGCTCGAAGCGCGCGCCACCAGCCGCTTCTTCGCCGACGACCGCAACACCGCCGCGGCCCCCGGCCACGCCGTGTTCGACCTGGCCGCCGAACGCCGCTTCCGCGCCGGCGGCTTCGAGTGGCGCGCCTGGGCGCGCGTCGCCAACGTCTTCGACCGCGCCGTCGTCGGCTCGGTCATCGTCAACGAAGCCAACCGCCGCTACTTCGAACCCGCGCCGGGCCGCCAATGGCTCCTCGGCCTGAGCCTGGTCCACCTGTAGGAGCGGCTTCAGCCGCGAAGCTTTTCGCGAAGTGCTTCGCGGCTGAAGCCGCTCCTGCAACCGCCCCTCAGGGAAGGGACTGCAGGTAGCCGAGGATGGCGAAAATCGCCATGGCCACCATCAGCAGCAGCGTCAGCAGCGTGCCGAGGAAACGGCCCGGGCTGCTGCCGGCGCTGCGGCTCAGGCCCCAGGCGTGCAGCAGGCGCGACACCAGCAGGGTGGCGCCGAAGCCGTGGATGGCCGCGTCGGGATAACCGTTGAGCTCCATGCCGCCGAGCAGCAGCAGCGCCAGCGGCAGGTATTCCACCGCGTTGGCATGCGCACGCACGCGGCGGTTGAGTTCGCCGTGGCCGCCGTCGCCCAGGCCCACCTTGAACTTCACCCGGTAAGCCATGACGCGACCCGCAAGGAACAGGACCAGCAGGGTGCAGAGCGCGGCATAGAACAGGGTGATCATCGGGCGTCCTCAGATGAGGCCGGGTTTCCAGGGGCCGGTGATGGCCACGGTGAAACCCGGCGCGTAGATGTTGGCGAACAGCCATTTTCCGTCGGGCGAGAAGCAGGCGCCAGCCCATTCCTCCTCGCGGAAGTCGCCGTCGAAGCCGCGGAAGCCGTCGAGCACCACGTTGTTGCGGCAGAACTCGAACAGGCCGCCGTCGCCGGTCATGCCGTACAGGCGCTGTACCGGCTGTTCGGAGTCCTCGCAGATCACCAGGCCGCCGCGCGGGCTGAGGATGATGTTGTCGGGGTAGTCGAGCACCTCGCGCGAGGGCGATTCGAACACCAGCTCCAGCGTCTCCTCGCCCGGGCGGTAGGACCAGAGCTGGCCGCAGCCGGCGTTGCCGCCGCTGGTGGAGGTGAAGAACACCCGGCCGTCGCCGACGATGACGCCTTCGAGCCGCGTGAACAGCGAGGCGCCGTTGGCCACGCCCTGGCGCGACAGGCCGGCCGGGCCGCCCTGCGAATCGCGGCCCTTCTCCGGGTGCTCGATGTCCACCCAGCGCACCTTGAACACCTCGCCCATCCGGCGCCCGGTGCGCAGGTCGGGTACGCCCACGGCCTGCAGCATCTGCAGGCGGCCGCCGCGCAGCAATTCACCCGGCTTCGCGGGCAGGAAACGATAGAAGCCCGCCTCGGGCTCGTGGTCTTCGGTGAGGTAGACGATGCCGGTGGACGGATCGACCGAGGCCGCCTCGTGTTTCATCTGGCCCAGGCCCACCAGCGGCTCCGGCTTCGCCAGGCCACGCGCAGGCACTTCGAACACGAAGCCGTGGCTGCGCGCCAGGTGGCGGAAGGCGTTGTCGCCGAAGCGCACGCGGTCGCCGGCGTCGGAAACGATTTCCTCGCACGACAGCCAGGTGCCCCAGGGCGTGGTGCCGCCGGCGCAGTTCACCAACGTGCCCGACAGCGAAGGCCTTGCCTCGACCAGTTCACCGCGGGAGGTGTCGAAGCGCAGCGTGACGGTGCCGCCGGCGCAGTCCGGGTCGTAGGTGGCCTCGGCCGGCGCGAAGCTGCCGACCTGCTGGTACTTCACCTCGTGGTTGCGCACCAGGGTGACCACGCTGCCTTCGGCGCCGAGCACGCCCATGCCGTCGTGTTTGCCCGGGCAGGGCCGACCATCGGACAGGGCCTGGCCTTCCCAGCCAAAGGTGGTGTAGCTGAAGCCCTGCGGCAGTTGCAGCAGCGGCAGCCCGGTGGACAGGTCCTTCACCGGCGCCAGCGGGCCGTAGCCCGGGTGCACCAGCGACGTGTGGCCAGCCTGCGCGAGCAGCCTGCCCACCGGGCTCAGGCCCAGCGCGGCGGCGCCGAGGCCAAGGCCGCCCTGCAGCAGGCGGCGGCGGGAAACCAGCGGCGTGTTTTCGTGGAAACTCATGATCCGGCGACCCAGGAATGACGACCCCCGATTACACCAGTCACGTGTCTCATTCCTGTGACGGCGCGGCGTCCGGCAGGCTGATGGCGGTGGCGACGATGCGCAGTTCGCGCGCGGCCGGCGCCTTGGCGCCGTCGTCCTCGACCAGGTGGCGCGCGTGTTCCTCGCTGATGGGTTCTTCCTCCAGCACGCCGTAGGCAACGGCCGGGCCGCTCGCGTCCTTGGGCACCGCGAAGCCGTGGTCCTTGGCCATCACGCGGGCGCTGTGGCCATCCTGCTCCATCACCACCCAGCAGCCCTGCTTCTGGCAGACCTCGGTGATGCGGCCGCTGAACTTGCCCGCCTTGCCGGCGTAGTCGGCCGGATTCGCGGCGGCAGTGGCGATGGCCACGGCCTCGCCTTCCGGCATCGGCTCGCCGTAGTTGGCGGCGATGGCCACCGGGCTCAGGAACAGCAGGGTCGGAAGCAGCAGGCGCATCGTCTGGGATCCTCAGGCGGCCAGGGAACGGGCCGCCAGCGCGGCGACCTCGTGGGTGGTGGTGAACTTGCCCTTCGCGTCCTTGGCCAGCTGGGCCAGGGCGCAGCCGGGGTCGTGGGTGAAGTACAGGTGCACGTTGCGCGCCAGCTTGTCTTCCAGGAAGACGCGCTTTTCGTCGACCAGCATCTCGGGGAAACGGTCGTAACCCATGGTGATGGGCACGTGCACCCAGGGCCTTCCGGGAATCAGGTCGGCGCAGAACACCAGGCCGCCGTGCGGCTGGCCGTCGCTGCCCGGCGCGCCGCAGATTTCCGCGAGCATCAGGCCGGGCGTGTGGCCCTGGCTGAAGTGGAAACGCACCTTTTCGCCCAGCGCCGCGCAATGTTCGCCCGTCACCAGCTCGAGCCGGCCGCTGGCCTCGAGCAGACCGGTCAGTTCAGGGATGAAGCTGGCGCGGTCGCGCGGGTGCGGGTTGAGCGCGCGCTGCCAGTGTTCGGCGCCCACCACGAAGGTGGCGTTCGGGAACAGCAGTTCGGGCGCGTGGCCTTCGCGCCAGGGCGCCAGCAGGCCACCGGCGTGGTCGAAGTGCAGGTGGCTGAGCACCACCACGTCCACGTCCTCGTGCGAGAAACCGGCTTCGGCCAGGGAGTCGAGCAGCACGTGCCGCTCCTCCACCACGCCATAGCGCTCGCGCAGCTTGGGCTCGAAGAAGGCGCCGATGCCGGTTTCGAACAGCACCGTCTTGCCGTTGAGCGGGCTGGCCAGCAGCGCGCGGCAGGCGAGGTCGATGCGGTTGGCGTCGTCGGGCGGCGACCACTGCGCCCACATGGCGCGCGGGGCGTTGCCGAACATGGCGCCGCCATCGAGGCGCTGCGAATTGCCAAGGATGGACCAGAGTTTCATGGCGGGCTCCTTATCGGTAGACCGAGGCGTCGCTGGACGAGCCCTTGCCCACGCCCTTCCAGCGCGGATCGGTGCCGGCTTCCACGGCGCCGGTGCCGCGGTTCCACAGCACCACCTGCATGTTGCCCCAGGTGCTGTCGCGGGCGTCGATGGCGTGGCCGCGCGCCTTCAGCGCCGCGACTTCCGCCTCGGTGAAGGCGCCGGGCTCGACCGAGATCGCGTCCGGCAGGTACTGGTGGTGGAAACGCGGCGCGTCGGCAGTGGCCTGCGCGCCCTTGCCATCGAGCAGCTCCAGCACGCCCAGCAGCACCATGGTGGTGATGCGGCTGCCGCCCGGCGTGCCGAGCACGGCGGTGCGCTCCGGGCCGATGACGAAGGTCGGCGTCATGGACGAAAGCGGGCGCTTGCCCGGCGCGATCGCGTTGGCGTCCTCGCCCACCAGGCCGAAGGCGTTGGGCACGCCCGGCTTCACCGAGAAGTCGTCCATCTCGTTGTTGAGAAGGAAACCCGTGCCCGGCACCACCACCGCGTTGCCGTAGGGCAGGTTCACGGTCTGGGTGACGGCGGCCAGGTTGCCCTCGGCGTCGACGATTGAAAAATGCGTGGTGTCCGGCCGCAGCGGCGTGGCGTTGACGCCGGGCAGCAGGTCGCTGGGCGTGGCCTTGTCCGGGTGGATCGAGGCGCGCAGGCCGGCGGCGTAGGCTTCGCTGGTGAGCATGGCC
>DNNT01000230.1 GCA_003497545.1 Arenimonas sp.
CGCCGCCGTCGATGCGCTTGAAGCCGTGGGTCTCCTGGCGCACGCCCTCGAACAGGCCGCCGAAGCGCTCGCCCATCGAACCGATCCAGCCGTGGCTGAGCAGGGTGCCGTTTTCGCCCAGGGCCAGGTCGAACTCGCCGCTGGTTTCGGTGGGCACGGGCGTGGACAGCAGGTTGAGCGCGCCGCCGGTGGTGCGCGGGCCGGCCTGCACCGAGGCCGCGCCCTTCTTCACCTCGACCGCGTGCATGCGCGCCATGGTGGGGAAGTAGTACGCGGCCGGGGCGGCGTAGGGCGCCGGCGCGATCAGCACGCCGTCTTCCATCACCGTGATGCGGTTGTTGCGGTCGGTGCCCGAGCCGCGGATGCCGATGTTCGGGCGCAAGCCGAAGCCTTCCTCTTCCACCAGGTACACGCCGGGCACCTGGCGCAGCACGCGGTTGACGTCACGGTAGTTGAATTTCTTCAGCGTCGCCTCGTCCAGGTAATGCGCCGAGCCGGCGGTCTTGGCTACTTCGTGGCGGCTGCCGAAGACGTTGACGCGGTCCAGCCGGACCAGCGTTTCGTCGGGGTTCGTGGCGGTTTCGCCGTCGGCGAAGGCGGGGGCGGCCGGCAGCAGGGCCAGGGCGATGGCGGCGCGGAGCAGGGCGGACATTCTTCTTATACCGGGGTCTTGCCGGCAGGGGCCGGCGGGCGGCGCAAATGGTACTGCGGGCGAGAATGATTCGCAATAACGTTAGCGACACGCCGCCGCACCTTGGCCTTAGACTGGCCACCTGACCCCCGGGGAGTGGAACCATGGAAATCCTGACCATCATCATCCTGGTCGCAGGCGTGATCGTCCTCATCAAGACCGTGCGCATGGTGCCGCAGGGCTACGAGTGGACCGTCGAGCGCTTCGGCAAGTACACCCACACCATGTCGCCGGGCCTGCACTTCCTGGTGCCCATCATCCAGGCCGTGGGCCGCAAGGTGAACATGATGGAGCAGGTGCTGGACGTGCCCTCCCAGGACGTGATCACCCGCGACAACGCCGTGGTGAAGGTGGACGGCGTGATCTTCTTCCAGGTGCTCGACGCCGCGAAGGCCGCCTACGAGGTGGCCAACCTCGAGCAGGCCACCATCGCCCTGGTGATGACCAACATCCGTACGTCCATCGGTTCGCTCGACCTCGACGAGTCGCTGTCCAAGCGCGACGAGATCAACGCAAAGCTGCTCAGCGTCGTGGACGTGGCCACCCACCCCTGGGGCATCAAGGTCAACCGCATCGAGCTCAAGGACATCCAGCCGCCGCGCGACCTGGTCGACTCCATGGCGCGCCAGATGAAGGCCGAACGCGAGAAGCGCGCCAACATCCTGGAAGCCGAGGGCCAGCGCGCCGCCGAGATCCTGCGCGCCGAGGGCGACAAGCAGGCCGCTATCCTGGAAGCCGAGGGCAAGCGCGAGGCCGCCTTCCGCGACGCCGAGGCCCGCGAGCGCCTGGCCGAGGCCGAGGCGAACGCGACGCGCATGGTGTCCGAGGCCATTTCCAAGGGCAACGTGCAGGCCATCAACTACTTCGTGGCGCAGAAGTACATCGAGGCCTTCAAGGCGCTGGCCGAGGCGCCGAACCAGAAGTTCGTGATGATGCCGATGGAGTCGAGCGGCATCATCGGCTCGCTGGGCGGCATCGCCGAGCTGGCCAAGGAGAGCCTGGGCCTGCAGCCCTCGGCCGCCGCGCCGCGCGCGCCGACCCCGCCGCCGCGCATCGGGGGCTGAGCCATGCGCACCGAACTGATCGTGTGGGCCGGCCTGGCGCTGCTGCTGATCGCGGCCGAGACGCTGGCGCCCGGCGTGTTCCTGCTGTGGCTGGGATTCGCGGCGGCGGCCGTGTTCCTGCTGCTGCTGGTGCTGGACCTGGCGCCGGTGTGGCAGGCCATCGCCTTCGTGCTGCTGTCCTTCGCCTTCATCGGCGTGTACGTGAAGTTCTTCCGCGGCAAGGAAGGCCCGGGTGAGCAGCCACTGCTCAATCGTCGCGGCGAACAGCTGGTGGGGCAGGTGTTCCACCTGGAGTCGGGCATCGTCGACGGCCGCGGCCGCCTGAAGATCGGCGACGCCTTCTGGACCGCCGAAGGCCCCGACCTGCCCGCCGGCACCCGCGTGAGGGTGGTGTCGGCGAACAACATGTCGCTGCAGGTTCGCGACGTGGAATGAAGGCGCGAGGCGCGGCAGCCTGCCGCGCCTTGTGTTTCAAGTGAGAACCATTATCATTTGGCGGATCCCCTGAAGGAGCCGCCCATGTCGCGCACGTTGATCGCCCTGCTGCTCGCCAGCCTGCTCGCGCCGTTGGCCCAGGCCGCGGAACTGGTGGTGTACACCGAACGCCGCGAGCCGCTGGNNGCCGCTGTTCGAGCGTTACGAAAAGGAAACCGGCACCCAGGTGCGCCTGCTCTCCGACGGTGCCCCGGTGCTGATCGAGCGCCTCGCCGCCGAAGGCGCCAACACCCGCGCCGACATTTTCATGGCCGTGGACGCCGGCAACCTGTGGCAGGCGGCCGAGCGCGGCCTGCTCGCGCCCACCCGTTCGGCCAAGCTCGAGGCCGCCATCCCGGCCAACCTGCGCGACCCGCAAGGCCGCTGGTTCGCGCTGTCGCAGCGCGCCCGCACCCTCGTGCATTCCACCGCGCGCGTGAAACCGGCCGAGCTCTCCACCTATGAAGCGCTGGCCGCGCCCGAGTGGAAGGGCCGCCTGTGCCTGCGTTCCTCCAAGAAGGTCTACAACCAGTCGCTGGTGGCGACGATGATCGAGCGCCTGGGCGCCGAGCGCACCGAGCAGGTCGTGCGCGGCTGGGTGGCCAACCTGGCCACCGCGCCCTTCGCCGACGACACCCTGCTGGCCAAGGCGATCGCTGCCGGCCAGTGCGACGTGGGCATCATCAATACGTATTACCTGGGCCGCCTGCAGCACGACGAGCCGGGTTTTCCGGTGCAGGTGTTCTGGGCCGACCAGGCCGGCGCCGGCGCGCACGTGAACATCTCGGGCGCGGGCATCGTGGCGGCGTCGAAAAACAAGGCCGCCGCGCAGGCTTTCCTGGAGTGGCTGGCCTCGCCGTCGGTGCAGGCCGACTTCGCCAGCGTCAACTTCGAGATCCCGGCCAGCCCGGGCGTGGCGCTCGACCCGGTGGTCGCTGCCTGGGGCCCGTTCCGCGGCGACGCGGTGAACGTATCGGTGGCCGGCCAGCGCCAGGCCGAAGCCGTGCGCCTGATGGACCGCGCCGGCTGGCGCTGATCCGATGAACCCGGCCGCCGCGGCGCGCGCCCGCTGGCCCCGCGCGCTGGCGTGGGTGCTGGCGTGGGTGCTGGCGGTGCCGCTGCTGCTGCCGGTGCTGTGGCTGGCCAGCGCCTTCGCCACGCCTCAGCCTGACGTCTGGCCGCACCTGTTCGAACAGGTGTTGCCGGTGGCCACGCGCAACACGCTGGCGCTGCTGGCCTTGTTGGCGCTGTTCGCGCTGGTGCCCGGCGTGGGTTTCGCCTGGGCCAGCGCGCGCTTCGAATTCCCCGGCCGGCGTTTTTTCGACTGGGCGCTGGTGCTGCCGCTGGCGCTGCCCGGTTACGTGGTGGCCTTCGTCTATGTCGGGCTGGCGGATTACGCCGGGCCGCTGCAGGCCGCGTGGCGTGCGCTGGGCGGTTCGCCTTCCGGGTTTCCGGAACTGCGCAGCGTGCCGGGCGCGGCGGCGGTGCTGGCGCTGGTGCTCTATCCGTATGTCTTCCTGGTGGTGCGCGCGGCCTTCCTGCGCCAGGGCAGTGCGGCCATGGACGCCGCGCGTTCGCTGGGCCACGGGCCGGTGGCGGCCTTCTTCCGCGCCGCGCTGCCGATGGCGCGGCCGGCCTGGGTGGCGGGCCTGACCCTGGTGCTGCTGGAGGCGCTGGCGGATTTCGGCGCGGTGAGCATCCTGGGCGTGGATACGCTGGCCACCGCGGTCTACAAGACGTGGTTCGGCCTGTACTCGCTGCCGGCGGCGGCGCAGCTGGCCTTCGCGCTGGTGGGCGTGGTGGGGCTGGTGCTGGTGCTCGAACGCCTGGGACGCGGGCGCGGTCGCCACGTGGGGCCGCAACTGGTGCCGCCGCCGCGGCGCGTGCTGCGCGGCTGGCGCGGCTGGGCGGTGGCGCTGCCGGCGCTGGCGGTGGTGATGCTG
>DNNT01000233.1 GCA_003497545.1 Arenimonas sp.
GTTCTCTGACCCCATTTTCGTGGGGCTTGACTTTTGGTTTTACGAGCGTAAAAGTAAGTTCCAATTACGAATGTAAAAGGAACGGCCATGGTCAGGGTCTCCATCAGCGAGGCGGAGAGCGAAGTCATGCAGGCCCTGTGGGCCGCGGGCGAGGCCACGGCCGAGGACCTGATCGCCGCCGTGGCCGGGCCGCAGGGCTGGGCCGAGGGTACGGTGCGCACGCTCATCAACCGGCTGCTCACCAAGGGCGCGATCTCGGCCGAGCGCGAGGGGCGCCGTTACCGCTACCGGCCGATCCTGAAGCGGGCCGACTGGATGGCCGAAGAAAGCACCGGCGTCGTCGATCGCCTGTTTGGTGGCCGAATCGCCCCGCTGGTGGCGCACTTCAGCGAGCAGCGCAAACTCACCCGCGCCGACATCGACGAACTGCGCAAGCTCATCGAGGACTTCGACGATGGCCGCTGAGCTGCTCGACTGGGGCCTGCGCGCCAGCCTGGCGCTGACGGCGGCCATCGCCCTGGTGCTGGCCCTGCGAGCGCCCTGGCGGCGCTGGCTGGGCGCGCGCAGCGTGCCCTGGCTGTGGCTGCTGGTGCCGGCGGCGCTGCTGGCGGTGAGCCTGCCGGGACCGACGGTGGTCCGTGAAGTGCCGGCCGATGCCCTGCCTGCGGTCGCCGTCCTGTCCGATGCCGCGTCAGTGACCAACCTTTCCGCGCCGCCGTCGATCGCGCCCCACGTTTTCGCCCGGCCCGACACTCGCACCCCGCTGCTCGCCGCCTGGGCCGCAGGCGCACTCGCGCTGGCGGGCGTGCTGGCAAGGCAGCAGCGCCGGTTCCGCCGTCGCCTGGGCACGCTGCGCCCGCGCGCCGACGGCAGCTGGCAAGCGGAAGCCGACGACATCGGGCCCGTCCTGATCGGCGTGCTGGTGCCGCGCATCGTCGTTCCCGCCGATTTTGAACAGCGCTATGACGCCCAGCAGCGCGCCCTCGTGCTGGCGCACGAACGCTGCCACGTTCGCCGCGGCGACCTGCCGGTGAACCTGCTGGCCACGGCGCTTCGCTGCGTGTTCTGGTTCCACCCGCTGGTGCACGTCGCGGCCACGCGCCTGCGCCTGGACCAGGAACTCGCCTGCGACGCCAGCGTGCTGGCCCACCATCCCCGCGCGAGGCGCGCTTACGCGACCGCGCTCCTGAATACGCAGCTGGCCGACCTTGGACTGCCGGTCGGCTGCGCATGGCAGTCCAGCCATCCCCTAGCCTGGAGAATCACCATGCTCAGCAAACCCCTGCCGGGACCGTCCCGGCTGCTGTTGGGGGCAGGACTCGCCCTGCTCGCCACCTCGGCCACCGCCGCCGCGCTCTGGCAGCACCAGCCGCCTACGATCGTGATGTTGCCCGCCATTGCCACGCCCGCCGCCACGGCGCCGCTGCCGCCGCTGGCGGTCCAAAGCGCCACTCCGGCCCCCGCGCCGGTGGCCGCCGTGGCTCCCGTTGCGGCCACTGCGACCGTGGCGCCGGTGGCGCCCGTGGCCAGCGCCGGCCAGGCCGCGCCGGCGCGGGCTCCGATGCGCCCCGCGCCCGCCCAGCGTTACCTCGACGGGCCGGAAGCGCTGCCGCTGCCGGCGCCGCCCGCGCCGCGGGGCGAACTGCCCGACGCGCCTGCCCCGGAGATCGCCGCGGCTGAAACGGTGGCGGCCGATGCGGACTACGTGCCGCCGCGGGCCATCCTGGCCAAGCCGGCCCGGCTGCCCAAGCTCGCCGGCCGTGCCGACGCGGTACTCATCGGCGCCGTGCTGATGCGGGTGGACATCGACGCCACGGGCAAGCCGGTGGACGTGGTCGTGGCGGAAAACAACCTCGGCCCGACCTATGCGCGCAATGCCATCGCCGCGGTCAAGCGCTGGCGCTTCGAACCGGCGCGCCGGAGCGGCGTGGCCGAACCGGCGACGGTGCTGGTGCCGGTATCGTTCGGGACGCGCGCGCTTCGCGCTGACTCGCTCACCGGCGAGGCCGTGAAGCACCCCATGCCCACCTACCTGCCGCCGCCCCAGCACGTGGCGCAGCCGGTGGCGCAGCCCCTGCCNNCGGCCAAGCCGGCACGGCCCCGCGCCGGTTTGATCATTCACCCAGCAGGTGCTTCTGCCAGAACAGCACGCTGGCCGCGCCGAAGTAGTCGCTGTTGGCCTTCTTGCGGAAGCCGTGGCCCTCGTCCTTGAACAGCAGGTACCACACGTCGTCGCCGTTGCCGCGCACGGCCTTCACGATCTGCTCGGCTTCGGTCCACGGCACCCGCGGGTCGTTGTAACCCTGGGCCACGAACAGCGGCGAAGTGATCTTGCCGGCGTTGTTGAGCGGTGCGATGCGGTCGTGGAAGGCCTTCATCTCCGGGATGCGCTCGTCGCCGTATTCGGCCCGGCGCAGGTCGCGGCGGTAGCTTTCGGTATTTGCCAGGAAGGTGCCGAAGTCCGAAATGCCCACCACGTCGATGCCGGCGCGGATGCGGTCATTGAAGTGCACCAGGCTGGCCAGGACCATGTAGCCGCCATAGCTGCCGCCGGAAACGCCCACGCGCTTGGCGTCGAGCTCGGGCTGCTGGCCGATCCAGTCGAGCAGGGCGCCGATGTCCTTGACCGAATCCTCGCGCAGGAAGCCGTTGTCGAGCTGCAGGTAGGACTTGCCGTAGCCGGCCGAGCCGCGCACGTTCGGCACCAGCACCGCCACCTTCAGCTCCTCGAGCATGAACTGGATGCTCGGGTTGAACACCGGCAGCGCCTGCGCCTCCGGGCCGCCGTGGATGTTCACCACCACCGGGAACGGGCCCTCGCCCTCGGGGCGGTAGTAGAAGGCCGGGATGGTGCGCGGCTTGCCGTCCACGCTGTCGAAGGTGGGATAGCGCACCAGCGTGGGCGCACGGAAGTTCGAAGCGTCCAGGCCGCCCACTTCGCTCTGCGTCCAGCGCACCAGCGTGGCCGTGGCCAGCTCCACCACGTACACGTCGCTGGGCGAGGTGGCGCTGTTGAGCGTCAGCGCCAGGCGCTGGCCGTCGGGCGAGAAGCCGAGGCCGCCGATCACGCCGATCGGCAGCGCCGGCAGCGGGATTTCGCGATGGCCGGGCAGGGACAGCACACGCAGCCTGCTGATGCCGTCCTCGTTGGCGACGTAGGCCAGGTGCCTGCCGTCGTCGGCGATGGCCAGCTCGGCCACGTCCCAGGGCACGTCGCCGCTGACCAGCGTCGGCGCGCCGCCGGCGGGGTCGTGGTGGCGCAGGGTGAGGAACTCGCGCTCCTCGTCCGACACGTAGTACACGCTGCGGCCGTCGGGCGCGTAGCGGAAGGCGTTGAACGCGGCCTTGCCGCCGTCCACCGGGAACAGTTCCAGCTTGCCGGTGGCCAGGTCGAGTTCGCCCGGGTAGGACTCGTTGATCGACACGTAGCGCAACACCAGCAGGCGCTTGCCGTCGGGCGAGAAGTCCATCGGCGTCCACAGGCCGCCTTCCTTGAGCACGATGCGCGCTTCGCCGGTGGCCATGTCGCGCACCCAGAGGTCGTAGTCGGTGCCGTTGCGGGCGGTGCTGGCCCAGGCCAGCTGGCGGCCGTCATGCGACCACAGCGGGGTGGTGTTCTGGCTGCGCTGGCCGTCGGTGAGCATCGTCACGTCGCGGCTGGCCAGGTCGTACCAGAACAGCTGCCAGAACTCCGAGCCGCCCACGTCCTTGCCGAACACGAAGCCATCGGCGCCCTGCGCCGGCGCGGTGCCGACGGCGTTGATCGGTTCGCGGTAGAAGGTGAGCTGCTCGCGCATGCCCAGCGGCGTGCGCACGCGGTGGGCCTGGTTGGTTTCGGCGAAGCGGGTGGTGACCACCAGGCTGCCGTCTTCCAGCCAGCCCGCGAAGCTGGCGCCGCGGGTGTTCTGGTAGCGGTCGAGCCGCTCGATCAGTTCCGCCGGCACCTCCGGCAGGTTCTCGCTGACGCGGTTGCCCACTTCCACCCGCGCGACGGCGGGCGTTTCGGCGAGCGCGGGCGGCGCCATCAGCGCCAGGCACAACAACAGGCTGGTCGTTCGCATTCCGGAGTCCCCTTGAAATGGAACCCGGAGCATAGCCGCCCCGCCCGCCGCGGTCGCGTGAAGCCAAAGAACAGGGGTCAGAGTACTAATTCCCCGGCGGGGAATTAGTACTCTGACCCCTATTCTTTAGGAGCGGATCGCCTTTATCTCCATGATCAATGCCCAGCGCTCGCGCTGTTCATCGGCGTTGAGGCCCTCGCGATGCTCCTTCTCATTGAGCTCGTCTCGGCGCTGGAGCTTGGTCTGGTCGTTGAGCTGCCGGATCGCGCCCAAGAAAACTTCGGTTAGCTCTGCATCACTTCCCGGCTCGTTGTTGAGCGCGAGCTTTTGCAGGGCGGCGATTTCCTCGCGTTCGGCGAAGTGTTCAAGCACGGCGCCGGTGGTGATGCCCGGCCGCTCGCGGGCCAGCGACACCAGTTCCACCAGCAGCGGGATGCCCGGCTGGCGCAGCGCGCCGAACAGGTAGGGCGGCTCGATGGCCGAGGCCAGCGCCGGCTTCTGCAGCAGCAGCGCGATGGCCGTGCGCACCAGGCTGCGCTTCGGCGCCGGCGCGCCGCCGCGGCCGCCGCGCATCGACGGCGTGGGTTTGGCCGGCTCGGCCGCCGCGGCGCGCTGGCCGACACCGGTCATCTCGGTCAGCCGCTGCAGCATCAGGTCGCGGAAGGCGCCGTCGGGAATGCCCGCCAGCAGCGGCTTGGCGCGTTCGGCCAGGCGCGCCTTGCCTTCCATGCCGGCCAGGTTCACGTCCTTGGAGAGCTCGTTGTAGAAGAACTCCGACAGCGGCATCGCCTGCGCCAGGCGCGCGTCGAAACCGGCCGCGCCTTCCTTGCGCACGATGGTGTCCGGGTCCTCGCCTTCGGGCAGGAACAGGAAGAAGGCCTGGCGGCCGTCGCGCATGCGCGGCAGCACCGATTCGAGCGCCTTCCACGCGGCGCCGCGGCCGGCGCGGTCGCCGTCGAAGCAGAAGTACACGTCGGCGGCGTTGCGGAACAGCAGCTCGGCGTGGTCGGGCGTGGTCGCAGTGCCCAGGGTGGCCACGGCGGTGTTCACGCCGTACTGGAACAGCGCCACCACGTCCATGTAACCCTCGACCACGATCAGGCGCGGGATCTTGGCGTGCGCCTGCCGCACCTGCCACAGGCCGTAGAGTTCGCGGCCCTTGTGGAACAGCACGGTCTCGGGCGAGTTGAGGTACTTCGGGCCGTCGTCCTTCTCCAGCACGCGGCCGCCGAAGGCGATGACGCGGCCACGGCGGTCGTGGATGGGGAACATCACCCGGTCGCGGAACTTGTCGTACACGCGGCCGCTGTCGTTGCGCGAGAACATGCCCACCTTCTCAAGCAGGGCCAGCCGGCGCGGGTCGGTGCCCAGCGCCGACTTCAGGCCTTCCCAGCCCTCCGGCGCGTAGCCGATGCCGAAGCGGGCGCGGTTCTCGGCGTCCACGCCGCGGCGCTCGAGGTAGGCCTTGGCTTTGGCGCTGGCCTGCAGCTGCTGCTGGAAGAAGTGCGCGGCCGCTTCCACCGCCGCGTACAGCTCGCGCGACTCGCCGCTTTCGTTGCGCTGGCGGGTGTCGCGCGGCACTTCCAGGCCGACGCGCTTGGCCAATTCCTCGACCGCGTCGAGGAACTCGAGGCGGTCGTAGTTCATCAGGAAGCTGATGGCGGTGCCGTGCGCCCCGCAGCCGAAGCAGTGGTAGAACTGCTTGTTCGGCGACACCGTGAACGAAGGCGAACGCTCGTCGTGGAACGGGCAGCGCGCCGAATACTCGCGCCCCTGGCGCTTGAGCGGCACGCGCGAACCCACGACCTCGACGATGTCCGTCCGGGCCAGCAGGTCGTCAATGAACGCGTCGGGGATCCGTGCCATCGCCGCCTAGGATGCCCGAAAACCCGCCCCCGGCGTCGTGCGGGGGTCCGGCTTCGATGGGACTTGGGTTTTGAACACGGATCAAATCTGATGGAGGCGGATGAACGCGGATAGGGCAAAAGCGCCTTTAATTGAACAGCGCCTTATCCGTGTTCATCCGCTTTTGGATCAGATTTGATCCGTGTTGAGGATAAAAACCACCCGAAGCCCGGCTGCTCAGCCCGCGAGGGCCTTTTTCACCAGCTGGGAGACCAGGCCCATGTCGGCCTGGCCGGCGAGGCGGGGCTTGAGCACGGCCATGAGCTTGCCCATGTCGGCGGGGCCGGCGGCGTTGGTCTCGGCCTTGGCGGCGTCGATGGCGGCCTGCACTTCGGCCTCGGACATCTTGGCCGGCAGGTAGGCCTCGATCACGCCCAGCTCGTAGCGCTCGATGGCGGCCAGGTCCTCGCGGCCGGCGCCCTCGTATTGGCTGATCGAATCCTTGCGCTGCTTGACCATCTTCTCCAGCACGGCCAGCACCAGCGCGTCGGTCATCTCCACGCGCTCGTCCACTTCCTTCTGCTTGATGGCGGCGTTGATCAGGCGGATGACCGCCAGGCGGTCCTTCTCGCCGGCCTTCATCGCGGCCTTCATGTCTTCGGTCAGCTGGGTCTTGAGGCTCATCTTGGTTCTCCTGGAGTCAGAAACACAAAAAGCCGGCCACGCTCGCGCGTGCCGGCTTTCTGGCAAGCAACGCGACTCAGTACAGGCGCTGGCGCTTGGTGACGTCGCGCGAGCTGCGGCGCAGCTGGCGCTTCACCGCGGCGGCGGCCTTGCGCTTGCGCTCCTGGGTCGGCTTCTCGTAGAACTCGCGCTTGCGGGTTTCGGCGAGCACGCCGGCCTTCTCGCAAGTGCGCTTGAAGCGACGCAGCGCAAACTCAAACGGCTCGTTTTCGCGGACTTTGACAGACGGCATTGTGGAATTCCTGGATACGTGGATTTCGCCCGGCTTGGCCGGCGAGCCGCGTATGATACGCGGGTCCCGGGCCGGCAGGCAAGCCAGTCCTGGGTTTTTCCCTTGAACCTGGCCGGAAAGCCCCGAAAAACAGGCACATGCGCGTCCTGGGTATTGAAACCAGCTGTGACGAAACCGGCGTGGCGGTGTACGACACCGACCGCGGCCTGCTTGCGCACGCGCTCTACACCCAGGTGGCCCTGCACGCCGAATACGGCGGCGTGGTGCCTGAATTGGCCAGCCGCGACCACGTGCGCAAGCTGCTGCCCCTGGTCCGCGAGGCCCTGGCCGAGGCCGGCCTGGCCCCTTCCGACCTGGACGGCGTGGCCTATACCGCCGGCCCCGGCCTGGTGGGCGCCCTGATGGTGGGCGCCGCCGCCGGCCGCGCCCTGGCCTGGGCGCTCGACCTGCCGGCCGTGGGCGTGCACCACATGGAAGGCCACTTGCTGGCCCCGCTGCTGGAAGATCCCACGCTCAAACCGCCCTTCGTGGCCCTGCTGGTCTCGGGCGGCCATACCCAGCTGGTGGAAGTGGCCGGCATCGGGGAGTACCGCCTGCTCGGTGAAACCCTGGACGACGCCGCCGGCGAGGCTTTCGACAAGACCGCCAAGCTCATGGGCCTGCCGTACCCGGGCGGCCNNCCCGCCTGGCCGAAACCGGCCGCCCCGGCGCCTTCAGCTTCTCCCGCCCCATGACCGACCGGCCGGGCCTGGATTTCAGCTTCTCGGGGCTCAAAACCCAGGTCCTGCTGGCCTGGCAGGCCTCGAACCAGACCCCGGAAACCCGCGCCGACATTGCCCGCGGCTTCGAGGACGCGGTGGTCGAGACCCTGGCCATCAAGTGCCAGCGCGCGCTCGAACAGACCGGCGCCCGCACCCTGGTGGTGGCCGGCGGCGTCGGCGCCAACACCCGCCTGCGCGCCCGCCTGCAGGCCCTGGCGGAAAAGCGCCGCGCCCGCGTCTGTTTCCCGCGCCCGGCCTTCTGCACCGACAACGGCGCCATGATCGCCTTCGCCGGCGCCCTGCGCCTGCAGGCCGGCCAGCATGAAACCCCGGCCGTCACCGTGACGCCACGCTGGGACATGGCAAGCTTGCCCCCCGTTTGATTCCCGGACACCCCATGGACAAGGTTTTCATCGAGGCGCTCGAGATCGAGTGCGTGATCGGCATCTACGACTGGGAGCGCAAGATCCGGCAGCCGGTCGTGCTCGACATCGAGATGGCGTTCGACAACACGCTGCCGGCCGCCACCGACGACATCGCCGACACGCTCGATTACAAGGCGGTGAGCAAGCGCCTGATCCAGTTCGTGTCCGAATCCGACTTCGGCCTGGTGGAAACCCTGGCCGAACGCTGCGCCGCCATCATCACCGGCGAATTCGGCGTTTCCCATGTGCGCCTGAAGCTGAGCAAGCCCGGCGCGGTGCGCGGCTCCAGGGCCGTGGGCGTGATCATCGAGCGCCGCGGCGCGAAGTGAGCGCCGCCTGGCTCAGCCTGGGCAGCAACCAGCAGGCGGAAGCGAACCTGCGCGCCGCCGCCGACGCGCTGCGCGAGCGTTTCGGCGCGGTGGTGTTTTCGCCGGTGTACCGCACGCCGGCGGTGGGTTTCGAAGGCCCGGATTTCCTCAACGCCGCGGCCATCATTGAAACCACGCTCGACCCCTTCGAGCTCAACGACTGGCTGCACGCGCTCGAGGACCGCATGGGTCGCGACCGCAGCGGCCCGCGTTTTTCCAGCCGCCCGATCGACGTGGACATCGTGTTCTACGACCAGCGCGTGCTGAAGGGCCCCGGCAACCTCGAACTGCCGCGGCCCGAGCTGCGCCACGCCTTCGTGCTCAAGCCGCTGGCCGACATCGCGCCCGATTACCGCGTGCCGGGCGACGGCCGCACGCTGGCCGAGCTGTGGGCCGCGCACCCGGAGTCTGGTTCGCCGCCGGCCACCGACCCGCTGCGGCTGGGCTAGTCGCAGCGCGCGGCCTCGCCGCGGAAATCGCGGTTCAAACGCTGCACGGGCTCGAGCAGCGCCGCGGGGCGGCCCTCGAGGTCGTACAGGCCGCCGTACTGCACGTGGTCGAAGAGCGACAGGTCGCGCAGCGCGAACTCGCCTGAGCGCGCGTGCACGTCGAAGGCCAGGCCATCCGCGCCGGGCTGCGGCGCGATGTCGGTGCAAAGGCGCTGCAGCCCCATGGTTTCGAAACGCAACGGCATGAGCTTGCCGCCCGCGCTGACTTCGATCACGCCCGGCGCGCGCACCTCGGCTTCGACGCAGGCGCGGTCGGTGCGTGCGTCGTCGGCGCGCGGCAGGCGGCCGCGGCGCGGCGGCACGAGCTGCGACAGGTGGTCGCCGGCGGCGAAGGAAAGCTGGAAATCGCCGCTGGGCAGGGCTTCCAGCGCCTGCGCTGGTTCGCCCTGCGCGCGCTGCAGGTTCCAGCCTTCGAGGCCGTAGCCGAAGGCGGGGTTGTGCAGCGGGCTCTCGGCGTAGTCGCGCGTGGTCCAGTAGCCGTAACCGAGCACGCCGCGGCGCTTCATCGTGCACACCGAGGCGTGCAGGAAGGCGGCGGTTTCCTCGGGCTTGATCACCGCGTTGTGTTCATGCCCCGGCGTGTTGTCCACCACGTTGAACTGGTCGATGAACACCGGCGCGGCGGATTTCTCCGCCAGCTGGGCCAGCATCGCGTCCAGCAGCTCCAGGCTGCGCGTGGCGGGCAGCTGTTCGCCCTGGTTGAGCGCGCCCCAGTAGGGCGCCCAGTAGATCGTCAGCGGCTGGCCGGCGGGCAGGCGCAGCATGCCGTCGTGGCTGATCCACTCGGCCACCACCGGCGCGCCGTCGGGCCCGGGTTCAAAGCGCGGGTCGCTGTCCACGCGCGCTTCCAGCGACAGCGCCGGGAACAGCGGCGCGGCGGGCGCGACGAATTTCTCCACCAGCAGCCAGTCCCAGTAGGCGTGGAAGAGCTTCGCGTCGGCGACCGGGTCGGGAAGGCCGGCGGGGCGCGCCTCGCCGGCGGGGCGCGTGGCCAGGAACTCGTTCCAGGTGCCGGCAGCGCTTTCGTCCACGCGCCGCAGCCACAGGTCTTCCCAGCTCAGGAAGGAAAGCGCCAGGCCCTCGCGGCCGGCGGTTTCCTTCGACACGCGCGCCAGGAACGCGAGGAAGGCGTCGCGCGCGGCCGGGTCGTTGAGCACGCGCTGCTGGCGGTCGCCAACGTCGCCGGCCTCGGGGTGGAAGCTCCAGCCGTAGCCCAGGCGCAGCATCACCTTCAGGCCGGCGGTCTCGGCCTGGTCGAGCAGGAAACGCAGGCGTTCGAAGGCGCGTTCGTCGTAAGTGCAGCAGGGCGAAAACACCGGCTGGAAATCGCCCCAGGCCACCAGCAGCACCACGGTGTCGAAACCGTCGGCCCTGAGCTGGGCGAAGTCGGCGGCGACGTGCTCGCGGCGGAAACCCGGCAGGAAATTCTTCGGCCACTGGCGGCCGAACCAGTGCGCCGCGACGCGGCCGCGCACGGCGTCGGCGGG